>CATLBW010000214.1 GCA_949879775.1 uncultured Lachnospiraceae bacterium | reverse complement strand
ATCCTGGGAATAGGTGTCTCCATAGTAACCGCTGTCACGTAAGCTGCCGCCTTCCCCACGCCTGTCGACAAAGATTTTTGCCGTATCAAAATAACCCTGGCCAGCGCCCTCGCCTTCATATTCCTCGGCAAGCTTGCCGAATTTGACGAGCGCAAGCTCAATCTCTTCATGCCCAGGCACCTCATGACGGCTACCGTTCTTGCCAAACAAGGTGACAATCTCGTCCGCAAAACGCTTGCCAGCTACATAAAGCCTGTAATCCGGCTGCCCAATCCCTTCCCTGTAACGCGTATAGGCAACTACGCCCTCCAGGAAATGGCCGGCATTGTACATCTCATGGTTGGAAAAATTCTTCCAACGATGCGTACCGGTTGAGCCTCCACCTGGGTAGGAAGCGCTGCGCAGGGTAAAGAATGTGTCGATATAGCCGTCTGCATACTGGACCTGCTCAATTTTACTAATCCAACTGTCCAATTTGTCCTGAAGCTTCTTCCTCTGCGCCTCAATCTCTTCCCCCTTTTCATTCTGGGTTGCAGAGAGCGTATAGGAAATCGCCTCAATACTCTTATAGATATCAGAATCTTGGAACACATACCCGCTGAACGCATCATAAGCTTCTCCGTTCAGCTTCTTAATAGCATTATCAAAGTTGGGTTCCCCGCCCTTCGGCTGGCTGATCTCATAGATTGCCTTATCCAGGGACGCAAAAGCATTCGTCTCCTGCTTGGGCGCCCAAAACGCGTCGTTAAGCTGTACATTCTCAAAGGTTACGGAACGGTTGGATTCTGCCGCCGCTGCCGGTTTCTTTACAGCAACCTTCGCAGTCGCGGGGTATTCCCTCCCGTCATAAGCAGCTTTACCAGTCACGGTAAATGTGCTCCCTACCTTATCTGTACCATAATCGGCCGCATTCACTGCATCCCATTTCACCGGGATCAATTTGGAGTTAAAAGTTTCTCCAAGATCAACATTATTGTTCGCTGTCTTCAAAGACGGCGTTGGGTCATCAAACACAAGGCCTTTCGCAACTACCGAATCTGGGAGGATTGGCGCTACCCCTGCTGCGGTCGTTGTCTCATAAGGCACGATTTCTTCTATGCCTTCCACATGGATTGGCTGTTCTTTTTCCTTACTCACGCCGTCCTTTGTCACTTTAAGCTTCAGCGTGGCGTCGCCCGCTTTCAAGCCCTTCACGGTGACTTTCGCGCTGTTTGCAGCACCCTGGATAGCCGCCACGTCCGCCGGAGCAACAGACCACTCAAAGGTCGCGCCCTCCGCTACGGAGCCGGGCACTGTCTTCCCCGTATATTCCTTCACCGCGTCAACGCCAATACTGCTGCTGCCGGAAATTTCCACTCCCCTGAGTGTAATTGCCTGCCCCTGCCCTTCCATAACCTTCCAGCGATAGATACCCATTGCCTGCGCCCCATCGCGGACTGTCATCAGAAGACGGATGGATTTCGCCGTAATTGTATTGATATTAATAATGTTATATGCATTCAATTCCTGC
>CATLBW010000213.1 GCA_949879775.1 uncultured Lachnospiraceae bacterium | reverse complement strand
AAAGAAGTTTAAGCGGGTGTTATGATGAAGAAACCTATGATTATACTGACGGGACCTACGGCTGTGGGCAAAACAGAGCTGTCTGTTTTGCTGGCAAAGCTGGTGCGCGGCTCTGTCATTTCGGCGGATTCCATGCAGGTTTACCGCCATATGGATATCGGCTCCGCAAAAATCAGGAGAGAGGAAATGCAGGGAATCCCCCATTATCTTATTGATGAGTTTGAGCCGTATGAGGAATTCCATGTGGCGCGTTTCCAGGAATACGCCAGGAAATATATGGAGGAAATCTATGCGCAGGACCGGATTCCTATGATTGTCGGCGGCACAGGGTTCTATATCCAGGCGCTCTTATATGATATAGTTTTTACCGAAGAACAGGGCGACAAAAGCTACCGGGCGGCGTTAGAAAAGATTGCAAAGGAGCAGGGCGGCCATGTTTTGCATGAAATGTTAAGAGAAGCGGACCCCGAGGCGGCAGGGCAGATCCATGAACATAACATCAAACGTATGGTGCGCGCCTTAGAATTCCACCACCTTTGCGGGGAGAAAATTTCTTCTCACAATGAGGCGGAAAGGCAGAAAGAATCCCCCTATAATTTTGCATATTTTGTCCTTAACGACGACCGGCAAAAGCTCTACGAGAGGATTAACGGGCGGGTGGAGAAGATGATAGGGGATGGCCTTGTGGAGGAAGTGCAAACCTTACAGGACATGGGATGCAGCCGTTTTACGGTAGCCATGCAGGGGCTTGGCTATAAGGAAATCCTTGCATACCTGGAAGGAGAGCTGTCTTTGGAGGAAGCGGTATACCGGGTAAAACGTGACACCAGGCATTTTGCCAAGCGGCAATTGACCTGGTTTCGCCGTGAACGCGACGTTATCTGGGTGGACAAGCAGGCGTTTGGCTATGACAATGGGAAAATATTAGAGTTTATGCAGGAAATATTGGCAGAGAAAGGAATTATACATGAAAGGAATGTACCGTGAGCTGGGCATTGATGAGAAGGTTTTTGATTATGGGAGGCGCTTTGAGCAGAAATTAGGAACGCGTTTCCAAAAGATTGACGAAACCGCCGAATACAACCAGTTGAAAGTAATTAAAGCATTGCAGGAACACAAGGTCAGCGCAGAATGTTTTATGGGAAGCAGCGGATATGGGTATAATGATTTAGGGAGGGATACTTTAGAGGAAGTATACGCTTCCTGTTTCCACGGGGAAGCGGCGCTGGTCCGCCCACAAATCACCTGCGGCACCCATGCGCTGGCACTGGCGCTTATGTCTAACCTGCGGCCGGGGGATGAGCTTTTATCGCCTGTGGGCAAACCGTATGACACGCTGGAAGAAGTGATTGGCATCCGCCCCTCGAAAGGCTCCCTTGCGGAATATGGCGTCACCTACCGGCAGGTAGGCCTTTTGCCGGATGGGAGTTTCGATTTTGATAATATTAAGAAAGCAATCAATGATAAGACAAAGCTGGTAACCATCCAGCGTTCCAAGGGCTACCAGACCCGGCCAACGCTTTCAGTGGCGCGTATTGGCGAGCTGG
>CATLBW010000212.1 GCA_949879775.1 uncultured Lachnospiraceae bacterium | reverse complement strand
CACCATTCAGGGGGACAGATGGGGGTTTCAGTATTCCCCTTATGTTTACTACAATGAGCATTGCATTGTCTTTAACGGACAGCATATTCCCATGAAAATTGACAGGAGTGCTTTTTGTAAGCTGTTTGACTTTGTCAAGCTGTTTCCCCATTACTTTGTAGGTTCTAATGCGGACCTTCCTATCGTGGGCGGCTCTATTTTAAGCCATGATCACTTCCAGGGAGGCCATTATGAATTTGCCATGGCAAAGGCGCCTGTAGAGCGAAGCTTTACGGTAAAGGGATTTGAGGATGTTAAGGCGGGGATTGTCAAATGGCCTATGTCTGTAATCCGCTTACAGGCAGAGGATACGGAGCGTATTACCTTACTTGCAGATAAAATTTTAGGGAAGTGGAGAGGCTATACGGACGAGCCGGCGTTTATTTTTGCCGAGACAGACGGGGAGCCTCACAATACCATTACGCCTATTGCCCGTAAGAGAGGAGATGCTTTTGAACTGGATTTGGTGCTGCGAAACAACATAACCACGAAGGAGCATCCTTTAGGCGTGTACCATCCTCATGCAAATCTGCATCATATTAAGAAGGAAAATATTGGACTTATAGAGGTGATGGGTCTTGCTGTGCTTCCCGCCCGTTTAAAAGATGAGATAGAAGACTTAAAGCAGGCTATGCTGGCAGGTAAGAACCTTTGGGAGGATGAAGTTTTAGAAAAACATGCTGAGTGGGTAGATGAATTTAAGAATAAATACGAGAAGATAGACGAGTCGAATATAGATGATATCCTGCGGCATGAAATCGGCCTTGTATTTATGCAGGTGTTGACGGACGCAGGGGTTTATAAGCGCACACCAAAAGGACAGCAGGCATTTGACAGGTTTATTGCCAACCTGGATGCATGAGGTAATTATTTTCGTTAAAACGATAGGATACATATTTAAGTCAGGGGATACCCAATTTCGGTGTTCCCTGGTTTTTCTTATAATAAGCCGATTCGCGAAGCGTACCGGCGTTTGTCATATTCCACACATCATCCCCGCCAGCACCACACTAGCCGCAATCCCTGCCAGAGTAGACAAAAGCGCCCCCGCCAGGGTATATCTCGTCTTTGTCACCTTAGCCGCAATGAAATATACGCTCATAGTATAAAAAATTGTCTCCGTGCAGCTCATCATAATGGAGGTGATTAGCCCTATCAGAGAGTCTGTTCCATAGTTTTTAAAAATATCCAGCACCAAACCGGTTGCCGCCGATGAGGAAAACATTTTAATGAATGCAAGGGGAACCAATTCTCCGGGAAATCCCAGCAGGGCGCTAAGCGGCCGCACCAGATTTCCCAAAAAGGCAAGAAATCCTGATGCCCGCAGGATCCCTACTGCGGTCATAAGCGCCACAAGCGTTGGCATAATGCCCGCAACCGTTTTAAGCCCTTCCTTTGCACCCTTTACAAAGTCCTCATACACATTTGTCCTGCTGGCCACTCCATAGGCGATAATATAAAAAATAATCACAGGTATAATAATATTGGAAATATTAGATAAAGCAGAAGCCATATATTGTATCCCCTATATTCCACGTCTTCGTAACAGTTCAGCTTTGCTGAACTGTTACATGCAAAATCCATTAAAATCGCCTTCGGCGATGGGAT
>CATLBW010000211.1 GCA_949879775.1 uncultured Lachnospiraceae bacterium | reverse complement strand
GGGCATCAGGAATCTCGGTTGCGAGATTCTTTTTTCAGGCAAAAGGACACTGCCGCTTTAAAGTGATGAAGTGCGCTTGGGTAACATATGGAATAAAGCGCTGACCGGCAAGGGGCGTGGTTCATAGAAGCTTATTTTTTCATAGAAGCTAATATTCATAGTAGCTTATAATTGAGGTGTCAAGGATGGTAGTAGATTTTCATACGCATATTTTCCCTGAGAAAATTGCGGCAAAGACAATTACATATTTAGAGGAAAAGGCGCATATTAAGGCTTTTGGAGATGGGACCGAAGAAGGGCTGGCGCGTTCCATGGAAGCGGCTGGCGTGGATGTGTCGGTTGTCCTGCCGGTGGTTACGAGACCGGAGCAGTTCCATACCATCAACCAGTTTGCAGCACAGTTAAATGAGAAATATCGGCATAAGCAAACGCGCCTGTGGTCGTTTGGGGGAATCCACCCGGATTCCGCGGATTACAAAGGGGAGCTGCGCACGGTTAAGGATTTGGGGCTTTTAGGCATAAAGCTCCATCCGGATTACCAGGACACTTATTTCGATGATATCAGGTATATGCGGATTTTGGATTACGCTTCTGAGCTGGGGCTTGTGAGCGTTGTCCATGCCGGGGTGGACGTCGGCTTCCCGGACAATGTGCGCTGTGACCCGCGGCGGATTAAAAGGGTGCTAAACGAGGTGGCGCCCAAGAACCTGGTGTTGGCGCATTATGGCAGTTTCGCTATGTGGGGAGAGGTAGAGGAACTGCTGGCAGGGGAAGATATATGGCTGGATACGGCGTTTACTGCCGGCTGCATCAAGGAGGAAGATTTCCTTAATATTTTGAAAAAGCATGGCGCAGACAGAATTCTGTTCGCTACGGACAGCCCGTGGAGCGGGCAGAAGGAAACCCTGGAATTTTTGGGGGACCTTGCCATTGATAAAGATGATTTAAATAAAATACTGGGGCAGAATGCCCAAAAGCTGATAGGACAGGCTTTTTAGGCTTGTCAGGTAAGGAGGAGAAAACGTGTTAGTGAAAATTATTTTTTTAGTCTTGTTTTTTGCAGTGATGGTCGGCGTGGGGTTGTATTCCCGCAAGCATGCCACCAATGTGGACGATTTCGTGCTGGGAGGGCGCAGCGTAGGACCCTGGCTGACGGCATTTGCCTATGGCACGTCTTACTTTTCAGCGGTTGTATTCGTCGGCTATGCCGGGCAGTTTGGTTATAAATATGGCCTTGCCTCGACCTGGATTGGCATTGGCAACGCGGTAATCGGCTCCCTGCTGGCATGGGTAGTGCTGGGGAGGCGTACCCGGATTATGAGCAACCATCTGTCAGCAACCACCATGCCGGATTATTTTGGCAAGCGTTATAACAGCAAAGCTTTGAGGATTGCGGCGTCCGCGATTGCCTTCGTATTCCTGATCCCGTATACGGCGTCTGTGTACAACGGCCTGTCAAGGCTGTTCGGCATGGCGTTTGACATCCCTTATGAGGTTTGTGTGATTGTCATGGCAGTCCTGACTTGCGCTTATGTAATGCTTGGAGGCTACATGGCGACGGCAATCAATGACTTTATCCAGGGCCTTGTTATGCTGGGCGGCATTGTGGCGGTCATTGCGGCTGTCCTGAATGGGCAGGGAGGCTTCCTAAATGCAGTTAAGTCGCTTGCGGAGATGGAGAGCGACGTGGCAGTGACTATGGGGCAGAAGGGAGCCTTTACTTCTTTCTTCGGGCCTGACCCCTTAAACCTTTTGGGCGTTATCATCCTCACTTCCCTGGGGACTTGGGGCTTGCCGCAGATGATACATAAATTTTATGCGATTAAGGATGAGAAATCTGTACAGTC
>CATLBW010000210.1 GCA_949879775.1 uncultured Lachnospiraceae bacterium | reverse complement strand
CCTATGCTATAATGATATTGGTTTCGCAGGCCATATCAAAAGCATAGGAGGTATCCAAAATGGATAATCAAAGTATAACACACACAAGATGGAATTGCACCTATCATATTGTTTTTATACCGAAGTACAGAAGAAAAATAATGTATGGAGAAACCAAAAAAGATCTGGTTGAAATTATCAAGAAGCTGTGTGAGATGAAACAGGTGGCTCTGATTGATGGGCGGGTATGCAAAGACCACATCCATATGTATGTTGCAATACCGCCGAAAATGAGTGTATCGGAATTCATGTCATATCTGAAAGGGAAGAGTACACTGATGCTTTTTGACAGGCACCCGGAGTACCGGACAAAATGGGGAGACAGGCATTTCTGGGCACGGGGATATTATGTTTCGACAGTAGGGAATGTAAACGAAGAAACGATTCTCAAATATATTAAGGAACAGGAAGAAAACGACAAACTGGAGGACGGAAGAAAGTAGGAGAGCCTTCTTTAGGAGGCAGCCAGTAAAAATGGTACTGCGAAATCCCGCCTTTGGCGGAACCAGAGAAATACCCCGGAGGGGTTAAAGTTAGACCCCCATTTGAAATGGGGGTTGCTAATTAAAATAGCAAAGGACGAATGGGTGCGGCTGATAAGTCTTGCGAATGTACTGCACTGTGAAAATGCCTTAAAAATAGAAGATGAATGGATAGATGAATATCATTTAGAAAAAGGTGATTTTGATATTACAGCGGTTGATCCAGAACTGGTAGATGAGATACCAACAGCTACTCAGATGGGAAAGGTTTATATGCGTTTGATACTTGATACATTACGGCCAAAGGAGGATTATGTGGAAGGAATGCTTCGGGTATATAACGATGAAATTTGCAAAACGATTGATAATTATAATTGTAGTGCATATTATGAGCCGTCTTATGTAATTACACGTGCATATAATGCTGGCGGATTTTAAATAAAATATGTTTTTGCACATAGAGAGGATGAAATAGATGGAGGACAATTTAAAAATCATCTCCCTTCCCAAAGAAGAATGGGAAGGGACTGTGATACCAATGAGGTATACAACAGAGGAATATTATGATGTGCAGATAGAAAGGGATGCAGGCGGGTTCCGTGTCAATATGCCAAAACAGCGTTTTGATGCGCCTGTATCACATGATCCGGAGGAATACGATTTTCCGGATAAGCTATATCAGCCTCATTGGGAGAAGGCTTGTGCCTGGGGGATTGTCGGGGAAAAGGATGGACGTCCCCAAATGCTTGCCTGTATCGAAACCTGTCCGGAGGAGTGGAGTAACCGGCTGATGGTGACAGAATTGTGGGTTCATGAGAAGCTCAGAAGGCAGGGAATCGGCCATCGTCTTATGGAGACTGCGAAAGCCCAGGCGGTTCGTGAGAAGCGCAGGGCGGTTATTTTGGAAACCCAGTCCTGTAACACGGCGGCGATTGGCTTCTACGAGAAGGAAGGCTTCGAGCTGATTGGATTTGATAGCTGCTGCTACTCCAATAATGACAAAGAACGCAAGGAAGTCCGCATAAATATGGGATATTTCTTAAAAACAGAGGATTAGATGGAGAATTTATTTTGGAAAAGGGATCCCTATGATATTCAAGGCTCGGATGCCCTCTTTATGCGAAAATTAATTAATAATGCGTTGTTTCAATTTGAGCATTGCGAGGAATACCGCAGACTGTTAATGATGAAGGGATTTACGGAGGAAAGGCTTTTGCGCCTGGAATCACCTGAGGAGTTACCTTTTCTTCCAACATTATATCTTAAGCGGCATCAGATGTTTTCTGTACCGGAGAGAAGGCTTAGAGTTAAGGCGGCTTCCTCCGGCACCAGCGGCAATAAGAGTGTAATAGGATTTGATTTGAAAAGCCTGTGGTCGGGACTGGGGATGATGTTTGCCCTGGGAAGAAGGCATGGGCTGTTTTCTTTTGTGCCCAGTCATTATGTGGTGTTGGGATATGAGTATAGCCGGCATGAGGATATGGCGATTATGAAGACTGCATACGGGCAGACATGGTTTACGCCGGCATTATCGAGAACTTATGCCCTTAGATATACCTTGATGGACGCAGCACGTTTATCTGACAGGACGGGCGATGTGGGAAATAAGGTTCA
>CATLBW010000209.1 GCA_949879775.1 uncultured Lachnospiraceae bacterium | reverse complement strand
CTCTCCACATGCAGCCTGCTGCCCAACAGCTCCAACAAGCGGATGGTAATGCTCATGCCAAGCCCCGTGCCTTCAACATTACGGTTCCGGTCTTCCTCAATCCGTTCAAATTCCGCAGAAAGTTTTGGCAAATCCTCTTCTTTGATGCCTATGCCAGTATCTTCCACTTCAAACCTGAGCGCTACCTTCTCCCCTTCCCTGCGGCTTTGGATCCGGAACCACACGGTTCCCTCATTTGTGTATTTCACTGCGTTCGTGAGGATATTCGTCAAGACCTGGCGGATACGGACATCATCCCCATATAGCTGGGAAGGGATTGTGCGGTCCACCTCTATCTCAAACTTTATCTCTTTTTGCCCCAGCCGCTGCAGGGCCATATTGGACAAATCATGTATCAGGCTGCTGACGTCATATACTACCGGCACAAGTTCCATTTTCCCGGATTCAATCTTGGAAAAGTCCAGAATATCGTTAATCAGGGATAATAACGTCTGGCCAGCCATATAAATATCCATAGCGTACTCTTTTATGTTTTCTTCTCCGGACTCCCGCAAAATCATTTCATCCATGCCAAGCACGGCATTGATAGGCGTCCGTATCTCATGGGACATGTGCGCTAAGAATTTGCCTTTGGCATCATTGGCCGCCAGCGCCTCCCGCCTTGCCGCATCCGCATCCTTTTTGGCCTGTGCCAATTGGATGTTCTGCTGTTGCGCCACCTTCACTTTTTCCTCCAGCAGGCGTGCGCTCTGCTCTGCATTTGCCCGGTATTCTTTGGAGAGCTGCAAAGTCTGCATGACGGCCATCAGCACACAAAACACTGTCATGCTATATTGGCCCGCCGCATTACCATAGTAATTATCAAAACACAGGTTCATGGCCACACTGGCAATTTCCCCAGATAAAAGCACTACCATGGACAATACCGAAAGGACCGTCTGATACGTTTTACTCTTATAATCATACTGTATCAGGCTCGCAATCGCAACCACACAGACCACTGCCACTGCAACAGCAGATACATTCATCATGTCTTCGAGGTCTTGTATATGCAGTGCCTGCAGGAAAATCTGCACCGCCGCGTTGACGATTGCGCCACATAACAGCAGGGAAAAACGCTTCGGGTACAATGTACGCAAGTTGCGTTCAAAATACAACGTCAAAAACAACGGCAGCAGCAATAGCAAATATTCCTGCATCTCGTAGGCTTCCTGCACATTATAAAAAATATTCAACGTGTCCGTGCCAATAAAATAATAAACACCCGTAACCATCCCCGCCAGGCCTAAGAAAAACTCGCCTCTGACCGGCTGATGGGTGTAACGCCGTATCAGCGCAATCACAAACATAATAATTGTCATAAGTATAATCAGCAGGCAGCACCCGATGTCAATGATATTGTTTCCTACCAGGCCTATCACTACCATATCCCGCGTCTCAACCCTGGCATCATTGAGACGCATCTTCGCGTCTTGGGAAATCGGGAATAATGCGAGCCACAGCTCTCCCTTCTGGAATACAATGGGAATATCCACGAAATGCTCGCTCTTTCCCATCATTTCTTTTGAGACAGCGCTTTCCATCCCATATTGGTAAAGCTCCTCCCCATCCAAAGCCACATACATCCTGGCATCTGTTGAGGAAAAATTCAGCGTAAGCCCCGCATAATTCTGGGGAAGCTCCTTTTTAAGGATGAGCGCCCCTCCGGCGCCGCCATCATAAGGCAGGTTTACCTCTTCCCATTCTTTTTCCTGTGCAGAGCTGCTCCATTCAGATACCTTATCCTTATCTTCCACATCCTGCCAAGATACCTCCCCCTCCCCGAAAGAAGCCATTTCCCAGCCCTCGTTAAAATCATACTCGAACTGATTCGGCAGCAAAGATATATCTTTTTCCCCCTGCTGAAACCGCAGCAATGCGACTACCATGAAAATAAGTACGCACAATACTGAAATTCCCGCTATTTTTCGTATATCCTTCATCTTATCATCCATCCCATTCTGCAAGATTATATGTAACGACTAAAACAAAGCGGACAAGTCCGCTTCAGCTCCCTAAATCCCTCATTCTTGATTGGCTGGACATCCAGCGGATGGCCGCTTAGCGCGGACCGAAGCGAAGCGTAGACCTTGGACGCTTTGCTGCGCCGAGTGCGGTCACGCAGTGACATCTTCCATTCGCACGAGTGCGCATAATTATT
>CATLBW010000208.1 GCA_949879775.1 uncultured Lachnospiraceae bacterium | reverse complement strand
GGGGGGCAGTCCAGAGGAATTACTATCTGCAGATGAAAGAGAGCGGGTTCCTGGCTGATGACGGGGCGGGGCAGGACAACCGCCCGCTCACGGAAAAGCGCCTGCTGTGCCTGAAGGAGTTCTGCGTTTATTCCAGCCTGGGGCAGCACGCAGCGAGGAAGCTTGCCTCTGAAATTGGGATAGAGAAACGGATCGGGCGCAAGGTGCTTTATGACCGGGTGGCTTTTGACCGCTGGTGCGATTTGGGCAGTAAGGAGCCGGGGGAAAGGAAGGATAGGGAATAGGCTGCTGCCGATTCTTGGCGATTTTGGAGCGACACCCTATAAATACCCGTTTGAATGAAAAAACGGGCAGCAGGGGCAAGATAGGGGGCATTGGCTGGCATATCAGAAAGGGGATGGTACAAAAAGGTTCCCGGAAAGCTGCAACTGACCGGGAACCATGCAAGCAATAGCGGAAGATGTAATTGCATTGCGTTTCCATTATAGCGGAAAATGCGGTGCTGGACAAGTGAAAATAGGGTAACGGGGCGGCGCGCCTGCTGCTCTGCTGCCGGAAGGAGGCGTTTGGCATGGCAAATAAGAGATTACCAAAAGGGATCAGCATCCGGAAGGATGGGCGGTACCAGGCAAGGTACACGCTGAACGGGAAGAGGCACACCATTTATGGCAAGACGCTGAAAGAGGTGGAAAAGAAGCTCAGGGATGCCCAGTATGAGATTGACCACGGGATTTATGCGAAGCCTGACAGGATTACGGTGGATTCATGGTATGGGGCATGGACGAAGGAATACAGGGAGAATTTTGTCCGGGAGAACACGCTTGCGGCTGATGCGGCACGGTATAAGCACATGAAAGCGGCGATAGGGCACATGAAACTGCAGGCGGTGCGCCCTGAGCATTTTGAGATGATATAATAAAGTTGTAACACCAAACAGGAAATAAATGATATACTTCAAGAAATGTAAAGGAAGGTGTTATACATGCCAAAGACAAAGGTCTATGAACCAGAGTTCAAAAAGAAAATCGTACAGTTATATTTAGAACAAGGGCGTACAATAAAAAGTCTAAACGAAGAATTCCAGTTAGGAGATGGGACAGTCCGTAAATGGGTGCGGGCGTTCCGTGAAGAATGCGAAACAGACCCAGACTTAAATGATACAAAAGAACTTTATGAAGAAAACCGCAGACTGCGCAAACAATTGGAGGAACAGAAAAAGGAAATTGCATTCTTAAAAAAAGCGGCCGCATTCTTCGCAAAGGAAATCGATTAGAACAGTACCAGTTTATTGACAGGCATAAGCAGGAATTTGGCGTCCGCTGGCTCCTGCGTCGGATGGGTATCTATCCAAATGCATATTATAATTACAGAAAGGACAGGAAAGCAGAATACCAGCAACACAAAGAGCGGGTGAAAGATAAAATACAAAAAATATACCACGAATACTCTGGAAATCCGGGATACCGGATGATTTGGGTTTATTTGCAGCGGGTAAAAATAATCTTGAGCAATACAACCGTATTGAAATATATGCAGGGGCTAGGAATCCGCTCCACCGTGACACCTAAAAAGCCAGCATATAAAAAGGGGGAATGCTATAAAAAATTTGAAAACCATCTGAACCGGGATTTCCAAGCAGAAAAGCCAAATGAGAAGTGGTGTACAGATTTTACCTATATATTTATGGAAGATGGAAGGAAGCGTTATAACTGCAGTATCATTGACCTGTATGACAGGTCAGTGGTGGCAACTTTAAACAGCAGCCATATTGACGCAGAACTGGCAGTACAGACGTTAAAAGCAGCTCTTAAAAGAAGCAATTATCCGAAAAATTTGATGTTGCATAGTGACCAGGGTTCACAGTATACCTCACGGGCATTTACAGATTATTGTAAAGAAAAAGGGGTGAAACAGAGCATGAGCAAAGCGGGGTGTCCCTACGATAATTCTCCAATGGAAAGTTTTTATGGAACATTCAAAGCTGAATTCATCAGCAAACACCGATTTTTAATAGATGAAGAACTAAATAATGGGACGATAGATTATGTGTATGTTTACTACAATCATATACGACCACATTCTTCAAATGGATATATGACGCCATTTGAAAAGAGAACACAGATATAATTACGAATAAAACTTTTCCTTGTAAGTGTTACAAAAAAGCTTGACCATCTCATCTTAGCAAGGTAAGCGGAAAAGGCATTGTCCCATATGCAGACAAATTTTGTGGCATTAAATAGTGCATAGCGCAGATACCTGGAGCCACGCTTTTCCATGTGGGAATAGCTGCTGTCAAGCTGCCC
>CATLBW010000207.1 GCA_949879775.1 uncultured Lachnospiraceae bacterium | reverse complement strand
TACCATACCCCTGGTTATCCAGCACGATAACAGGCTGATTCAGATCATAGGGCAGATCCTCCTCGAAGATCTCGTCGATCTCCCCCTTGGAATCTTCAAAGATTACATCCGCCGAAGGATTCACTGTCAGCCGCATACCGCAAAAAACCGCTCATCCAATACCCCATGATTGCAAAGCCCAAAAGATACCCCATGAAAACCCTGACGCTTCTTTGCTCCTGCCAAAACATCCCCTTTATGATTACCACCAGGCTACCCATTCCGATACCTCCTCACAAGTCCTGCTATAATGACGGTTGACACAGCAATGATATAAACACATTCCACCCCTGCCGCCAGCGGATAACTGCCTACATCATCTCCCCGGTGAAGCCGGATTGGATTCAGCCATACAATCCGATCCAGCCCGATCCACATGGATTCATACAATACAAAGGGGGCAATCAAGGCAACATAGCGGTTTGGAATCCATACCGCAAACATAAACCCCATAAGCGCCCACACACATCCAAACAAAAAACCAAGGATCACTTTCCCCACTGCAATGTACCAATCCCCATATTTGACAATATAGGTAAGCATTATCGTCCCATCGAGCAGCCCCTTGTCGGAATCCTGCGGCACGCCCGGAACGCCAAACGTATATGCCATGATACAGGCGGCTGCAATCGGGGCTGCCAGCATTACGCCTCCAGACAATGCAACATTAAATATCCGAATTCTCCCAAAACGCACCGGGCCCATCCTCGAAAAAACCATGCGGTAATAGCCGCTCTGATATTCTTCGCAGAAGCTGGTCGCATAAGCCAGTACAGGAAAGACAGCCGCAAAAGGTCCAAAACCTGAAGCCCCAAACACATTGAACAAAATATAATAACTGCTCCGTGTACGGTTGAGCGGCGCCCCCGTCACCACCGCAGCCAGCAAAAGTATTGCCACCACAGTGACGCCGATAAAAAATCCAACATTCAGGAAACTTCGTTTCATATCCTTCCAAAAAAATCCATTCATTTTATTCCACCTCTATCAATTTTCCCGTCACAGCATCCAGGTAAATATTCCACGCCGCACCGTTGTCGACCGTTTCCTGCCATGCTTGTTCGCCAGACTCCACTGCGTCCATCATCTCGTTTAATGGAATGTAGATATGCCATGCAGGCGTCAGAATCAGTTCCGATTCCCGAAGCGTTGGATAATATACAATTTCCGCCTGTGTCAGCTTTGCCTTGGGATTTCCACAGAGCGCATTATTTTCCAAATATTTTGCCAAAATATCTGTTATCTGTGAGAACGCCAAAACGCCCCCTTTTTCAGACCGCCCCATAATTTTACCACAATAATTTTCTAAGTTCATTGTCGCTATACCGTCCTCCGTAACCCATGCGGTCCCTCTCGGCTGAACCTCGCCAAGCACAATCTGGCCAAACTCTGACGCTACTCCAATCGTTTCGTAAGAAGGCGTAAATACCAGTTCATAAAATGCAGTCCCCTCAAGCCCATAATACAAAATCCTGGAAATATTTATTTCCATAATATCCAATACTGCCAGCTTTTCCAGAAGGATTTCCTTCATTCGGGAAACAGGAAATTTTACAGAAACACCCTCGCTGCCTTTGGTAACATCAATTTCCAAAGCCTTTCTATAAATTGCGTCGCAACTCTTCTCTAATTTTTCATCCACATAACTTACAGATGTATTTCCTATAAAAGACGCCTCCTTTGACCCATCTGACAAAACCATAAGGGAACCATCACCGAAATTCGGCCATTCACCCGGCTTCTCCTCTTCCTCCATTTCACTTAACTCTTTTTCCTTCTGCGCAAGATATTCTGCGGAAATGTCCTGAATATTTCCGTTTTCGCTATCAAGCAGTTCTCTCAGCTTTTCCCCATCCCAATCGTCCCGTTCCCGCAAAGTCAATGCTGGGACTTTCTGTGGCACGGCAGGGACTTTGGCACAAATCCAGATACCGTTTTCCTCCGTCCCGACCAGCGCATCGTATCTTCCGCCTTGCTTTGGCCGGCCTGTTTGGGCTGTATTCCCATCAGGCTCCTTTGCCACGATATTCTCCACCTCGTCTTCCAAAGAACTTTTTGCATGGTAAACATCTCTGTCCGCAGACGCTTCCGGCGCTTTCTGGCATCCCGCCAATACACATATTCCTGATACCCCTGCTATTAGTACGCTTAAAAACTTTTTCTTCAATTCATATGCCTCCCTGTAAATTCTCCTTCTGGGTTATAAGGGATTATACGCTTTTTTATCTGCGTTTTTTTATTCCGGCGAAATTATACCATATTTTTTCCGAAATCAACCCCAAAAACCTGTAAAGATATAAAAAGCCGCCATACGTCCATGGCAGCTTTTCCCATATTTACAGGTTTTTCATATACAACATAATCTCCGTTTCCATATAGTTGTTTTTACAATGCATTTCCATATCGCCATGATATTTTCCCACG
>CATLBW010000206.1 GCA_949879775.1 uncultured Lachnospiraceae bacterium | reverse complement strand
TATTATATCTGGTGAAACTCCGCAGGATAATTTTTCATCGGCAAGGCGTTTGAGGGAGGCGATGCGGTGGCATCGTTGACCGAAAACAACGCAGCTCGATGGAAAATTAGACAAGGAGGTTTGCCTAAATATAATACAGACAGTACACTAGTACAACGAAAATGCCAATTATTTAATATTCGTTATATTAGTAACCCATAATGCTCGCACGCTTTGTATATGCCGTCTTCCCCAAGCGGTGAAGTCACATACTCCGCCGCGTCCTTGGCTTCCTGCATCCCATCGCCCATGGCGACGGAATGCGCTGTATACGCAAGCATATCAAGGTCGTTGGTGCTGTCTCCAAAAGAAAACGTATCCTCATGGGCAATGCCTAAAAGCCGGCAGATTTCCTGTATGCCCGTAGCCTTGTTAAAGCCCCTGGGCACAATCTCCATAAAATCACCGCCCCGGTGGATAACCGTGTAGCCAGGCTCTAACACGCGCTCTAATTCCTTCTGTTTCTCAGCTTCCTGCAGGTAATTTGCACAAAACTTGCTGACCTCAAGCTTTCCTTCATTCCCGGTAACCCGCACAAGCTTCGCGCCCATGCTCTCTTTTAATTTCTGTGGGAAAACAGACTCCTTGGGGAAACGCTCTTCATCCAGATACAAAAAATACCTTCCTTCCAGGATATAAGCCGCATCCACGCTGCGCAAAAAATCGTTGACACGCCATATTTCCTCCTGCGGGATTTGATGGTAGAACTTCACTTCCCCCCGGAACTCCCCATATGTGCCGCATCCTGCCAGTATGCCGTCAAAGCCAAGCGGCATCAGCTCCTTGTCCGGGATAAACACCCTGGTCCTGCCGCTGCTGATAAAAAGATAGTGCCCTCTCTCCTTCATTTTGCGAAACGCTTCCCTTGTGCTGTCTGGGATATGATGTCTTTCATCCCAAATCGTGCCGTCAATATCAAAAAATAATGCTTTTTTCATAAAAATCCATCTCCATTATGATATGTATTCAAATAGCCGAAAGGCTTTCCTATTGTAACACACTTTGCATTTAAGTTCCATAAATATTTTAGGCGGTTATGGGCATCTTATATACAGAATGTACATGCCACAGGCATTTAATCAGGAGGTTACCATGAGAAATCACGTAGAAGAGTTCCGGGAAGATTTAAAAGAGTTTGATGAGATGACTGACAAGTTTTACAAAAAAGAGATTAACGTCGCACAGTACAAAGCATTTTCCGGCGGTTTTGGCAGCTATGCCCAAAGGGGCGGCTCGACCAGTATGCTTCGCCTGCGCCTGTGCGGCGGCGAAATTACCAAAGACGACTTAAAATTTATCGCGGACAGCGTGGAGAAATACAATATTTCCCTCACGCACATCACTACCTGCCAGAGCCTGCAGCTACACAACCTGTCCGCTGCGCAGGTCTGCGCGCTGATACAGGAATCCTTTGACTACGGCATCATTACGAGGGGAGGCGGCGGCAACTTCCCACGCAATGTGATGTGCCCTCCTCTATCCGGCGTCCAGCAGGGCGAATACTTTGACGTCCTCCCCTACGCAAAGGAAGCAGCCGATTACCTGCTCGGTTTCATCAAGACGGTTAAGCTTCCCCGCAAATTAAAAGTCTGCTTCTCCAACTGCAAGGAAAACATCACGCATGCTACCTTCCGCGACTTGGGGTTTGTCGCCAAAGAAGACGGCGCCTTTGACGTTTACAGCGCCGGCGGCTTAGGGCGCAGCCCACGCATGGGCGCGCTGGTTGCCTCCGATATCGCCCCAGATAAAATCCTTTACTATATCAAAGCCATGGTCGACACCTTTACCGCCTACGGAAATTACGAGAACCGCGGCAAAGCCCGCACGCGCTTCATGCAGGAAACCCTGGGGACCGAAGGGTATATAAAAGCCTACCAGGAAAAACTTGAAAAAGCCCTGGGCGAAGAGCGCCTGGACCTGTCTGTGGAAATCACTGGGACGCATAAGCAAGGCGATGGCGGCGCTTTAGACGACCCAAGGGCTATCCCACAAAAACAGGCCGGCCTTTACGCCGTCTCTTACCACCCGATAGGAGGCAGCCCCAAACCTGAGTTCTGGCGCAAGCTATACGACGCTATCCTGCCTATGGAGGATGTGTTAGTACGCCTCTCCCCGGACGAGAGCATGTATATCATTAACCTCACCGCCTCGGAAGCTGAAAAAATCCTTTCACTCACGGCAGACGGCGCAAGCAGCACATTTGAATCCTCTATCGCCTGCATCGGCGCCTCCATCTGCCAGGTTGGGGCAAGGGACTCCCAAAGCCTGCTGCACGCCTGTGTAGAGCGGGTGCGCAAGGAAAACTTCCCCGATGGCACGCTCAGCCCATTTCTTATGTTTATTTATAAAAAGAGTATTAGGTTTGGTTCTGTATTGTATGATGATACAATTTATTTGCAAGAAACATAAGGAGGTATGGCTTTTATGAAAAAATGTTGTGACAATCC
>CATLBW010000205.1 GCA_949879775.1 uncultured Lachnospiraceae bacterium | reverse complement strand
TACTCCCAACCTTCCAGTTGGGAAGACTGCTTTTAAAGAAAAATGTTCCATTTGCTGCCGATCAAGTATTACACAACTCCTAATTCAAATAACTCATTGCTTGAAATGATTTATCCCCGCGAGCAATGCGGAAAATAGCCATGGTTACACGGCTATTTGACGAATGCCACAAGGGAGGCAAAACCTCCCTGATAAGCAGCATTGTATACTTGACACCCCGTTGCTTGCAGCGGGGTCTTTGATTGAATAAATATGCAAACAAAGGTTTAAATAAATTAATCATGTTCGTATATACATTATATTTTTCTACAAGTAAATCTCTCTTTCGCATCTTAATAGTAATTTTAATTCTTTTGGGGCTATTTGTCAATCACTTTCATGCTCGTCAAAAATAATCTCTTTTCGGTACAGGCAGCGCTCATCCAGTAACTCTTTAAAAACCTCCCCTCTCACGCTCTCATCATAGCCGCCCGACCACCAGACGCCTTTAAGCTCATCCACATATTCAACATAATCACAGATATAAACATATATCCTGGAAGTGTCGTAACCATTGACAGGCACGGTATTTCCATATCCTGGGACGTCATTCCCCATCAGGTTCCCCTCCGCGTCAAGGATCACTGCGAAACAATCAAGGTTCTCTGCCATCTCCACGCTTATCTCCATCGGCGTTTTGGTAACAGAAATGATGCCCAGCCCGTTTTCGTCGATATCATTGATCTCTTTACGTATCACATCTTTGTCATTCCTTGATGCGTCAAACGTGAACTCCCAGGGACCATCCATAAACCAGTTGTCATATTGGTTCGGGTATGTCTGCCTGTCTGGGTATAATTCATAATATGCGTTCCACATATCATTGAAAAGCTGATGCTCAACCTCCTTCTGCTCCTCGGTAAACCGCTCGTAATCTTCATCCGTCAGCCCAAGGCCGTTTTCTTCCATGGCATTTTCATACTGCTTCCTCAGTTCCTCAGGCATTGGGGGACGCGTATCGTGCAGCTTTGTCCCCACAATCTGAGGAACATATAATTTCACTTGGTATTTGTCTGGCACCTCAATGTCTTTGCCTGAAAAATACTGCCCCAGATCAAACCGGATGACCCCGGCGAACGTATTGTCATCCACCATCTTGCCGTCTATCTCAGAATCCCCGACATATACAAGGTCAATCGCCCCCTCTTCATCGAAATCGAAATCTATCTGGCCGTACATACAAATCATCGGCTTCCCATCCTCGTCATAAAAAGTGTCCGGAATCTTCGTAGCTGAATGGATGACAAGGCTCAGGTAAAGGGCTGTCTCATTACAATAAACCTCCGAAAGGGTAATCGTTGTCCCATCTACGGTGACGCTTGCGATCCCTTCCGCAGCCTTGTCCACCTGCTCCGCTAATCCCGCATAATCCCCGGCAAAATCCAGGACCCCCCCTATCTGCTCAAACACATGGCTTATGATAGGCGTCCTTGCGGCGACGGACGGGTTTGCCATATAAATGCAGGAAAAAGCCGCGGCTGCCGCCCCTGCCCCGATAAGCCCCCGCAAAAGCGCCCTTTTGGCTTTCTTATACCTTTTTCCTCCTTGTCCTCCACTATTAATTTCCGTATTCCCCTGCCCTGCGTCCTTTGCTTCCTCGGACGCCATAGCGCGGACCTGGGCAAACGCTTCCTGCCTGGCCCGCTCCGCTTTTGGCGGCAGCAAAAAGACGCCGTCCAAAGTCTTTTTTATGTTTTCATCCAACCTTAGCCCATCATCCCAAGTATGCTTTGTCTGTTTTTCCATCTGAAACCCTCCTTGTTTATTCCAGCGCCAAAATAATAAACCCTGAAAATATTTTCGCCTGCACTGCCCGCAATGTGCCTGCTATTTTGCCAGATATGCCGCGCCAAGCTGCTCCCTTCCCCTGGCAAGCCTTGTCTTCACCGTATTCACATTCATCTCCAAAAGCGCTGCGATTTCCGCTATTTTAAACCCTTCCAGATAATAAAGGACCAAGACCAGACGATATTTGCTATCCAAAAGCCCCAGCATTTCCTTAAATTCAAATTCCGCAAATGAGGAATCCGGCTTCATCGTTTCCGGCAGCTCGCCCGGCAGGTTTTCCCGCTTATAATGGCGCAAAATGCGGTTGCAGTTATTTATCAAAATCCTGATTAGCCAAGTTTTAAAATACTGCGTTTTTTGTAACGTGCCTATTTTCTCAAAACAGCTTAGAATCGTACTCTGAATAGCGTCCGCCGCATCATCATCATTCTGCAAGATGGCATAGGCAACCTTATACATCGCCAGGGAATTCCTATCCATCAACGTTAAGAACGCCTCCACATCCCCCTGGACAGCCTCCTCAATAAGCGCCTGCATATCTTCACCTCCTTCCTTAAGCTTTGCAGCTATTTTATCTTTTGCCCTTTACTGGCTGTCAACTATTAGATACGCATACAAGGCAAAAGGTTTCAAGAATAAAGTGGACAAGCTCTTTCCTAATAAGATAACAAAGTGGGCAAGCCCACTTCAGCTCCCCTACCCCTCATTCATGATTGGCTGGACATCCAGTGGATAATGTCATTAAGTTTAGAAGTTTGAAAAAATCAAAAAGCACTTGACACAATACTAAAAATGTGCGGCCGCTTTCGCTTACTGTGATTTATAAGAAGCGAAAGCGGCCCTT
>CATLBW010000204.1 GCA_949879775.1 uncultured Lachnospiraceae bacterium | reverse complement strand
CGGGCTGGCAGTAGGCGCCGGGCTGGAGGACTTGGGAAAAGGGCTTCGTTCCCAGGTTGGGACCATGTATGCAACCAAAGAAAAAGGTGTTCGTTACCTGGAAATGGCAGAAGGCTATGTAACCGGCATCGCTTTAGATGCAGATAACGAAGTAATCGGTTATCAGTTTGTAAGCCTTGGCAAAATGACTGACTTCATCAAAAAAGGCGATGATCCTAACACCGCTTGGGAAAAGGCAAAAGGACAGTATGGCCGCGTAGCGGACGCTGCTAAGATTATCGACCCAAGAGAAGAGTAAGGAAAGGAGAACGAATACAATGGCTTTATTTGAATCATATGAAAGAAGGATTGACCAAATCAATTCTGTATTAAACAATTATGGGATCAGCTCCATTGAAGAAGCTGAAAAAATCACCAAAGACGCTGGGCTTGACGTATACGAGCAGGTGAAGAAAATTCAGCCAATCTGCTTCGAGAACGCTTGCTGGGCTTATACGGTAGGCGCTGCAATCGCTATCAAGAAGGGCGCAAAGAGGGCGGCGGACGCTGCGGCAGCAATCGGGGAAGGCCTTCAGGCTTTCTGTATCCCAGGCTCCGTTGCAGACCACAGAAAAGTTGGCCTTGGACATGGCAACCTTGGCAAGATGTTGTTAGAGGAAGAGACAGAGTGCTTCTGCTTCCTGGCAGGCCATGAATCCTTTGCAGCAGCAGAGGGCGCAATCGGTATCGCTGAAAAAGCAAATAAAGTACGCCAGAAACCTCTGCGCGTTATCTTAAACGGCCTTGGCAAAGACGCAGCCCAGATCATTTCCCGTATTAACGGCTTCACCTTTGTTGAGACAAAATATGACTATAAAGAAGCAAAACTGAACGTGGAATATGAAAAAGCATATTCTGACGGGCTCCGCGCTACTGTAAAATGCTACGGCGCCGACGACGTACAGGAAGGCGTTGCCATCATGCATCATGAGAACGTCGGTGTTTCCATTACCGGTAACTCCACCAACCCCACGCGCTTCCAGCATCCGGTAGCAGGTACATACAAGAAAGAATGCAATGAGCAGGGCAAACATTACTTCTCTGTTGCTTCTGGCGGCGGCACGGGACGTACACTCCATCCGGACAACATGGCAGCAGGCCCGGCTTCCTACGGCATGACAGACACCATGGGCCGTATGCACTCTGATGCACAGTTCGCAGGCTCCTCTTCTGTTCCTGCCCACGTTGAGATGATGGGATTAATCGGGATGGGCAATAACCCTATGGTAGGGGCTACTGTTGCAGTGGCAGTTTCCGTTGAGGAAGCAGCTAAGGCTGGGAAGTTCTAAGGACATCCTTTAAAATCAAATCTGGGTGCCGCCGCATTATGGGTAACTAGTACAACGAATATTAAGTAATTGGCAGTTTGACTTGCCTGTTTTACCGATAGCACGACTCCCCAAGCCTCGACGTAGCCACCGCTACGCCTGCGTTTGTGAAGCCGCACTCTCAGAAAAACATTCTGCGTCAAACTATCCAAAACTTAATTTTCGTTATACTAGCGGCGGCATCTTTTTATAGGAAAGGGACTGTCGGGAAATGAAATTTGCAAACAATATATAGTTTGGAACCAAAAGATTCATAGCTATATATTGCGGAAATTTATCATTTCCCAACAGCCCCTTTTATGCTTCTCTATTCTTGTACAACGAAAATTAATTCTTTGGCATATTCGTGCTAGTCCCTGACTTCCATACGGCTAAAGGAAAGCGAGGCGACCATAGCCCCGGCAAAAGTCAGCACCCCCATCACAAGGATCATCAGGAAAAACCCGGTCTCCAAACTGACAATTAAACCGCCAGCCACAGCAGCTACCGCCGCTATGCCGATGGCAAACCCCTGGAACAGCATCCTCACCAGGGAACGCCCTACATTCCCGAACAGGTTGCCAATCAGCACATCCGCAAGCATATTATAATAAAGCTTATTCGCATTCAGGCAGATATACAACAACGCTGTCAAGATTGTCATTGCCGGGCCAAGCCCAAGGACCACCGCGCCTGGCAGCGTCACTAAAATCCCATCCACGACTGCCCGCATATGCTCAATCTTGGTCGCATACCACACCTTCTTCAAAGGGCTGTCTGGGATCAAGTAAGTGTAAGGGTTCTCAAGCTCCTTCGACCATTTGGTGGCATAGCCGCTGAACACAAAGACTACATAGCTCACCACGGCGGGGACGATGAAGATTTTTGCTTCCCCAAATTCCTCGATAGCCCCATTATAATAGGAAACCACCGCAATCGCCACACCTACCCCCAGGCAAAGCAAGGTATTCCAGCCGAAAATAAAGGTGGGGTTTTTCTTATACTCCAACATCTGCCGGAAATAGATAGCCTTTGCATACGCGCCCTTATATTCCACAGACGCAGCGCGCAGCTTGCTTTTTTTCTTCCAGGGGATATTGGCAACTCCTTTTTTCTGGTTCTCCCGCATTTTCTGGTAATCGTCCGCAAACTTCATGGCGTCCTCATAATACTCCCCGGTACATTTCATTTTCCATGCGAACACAAACATCCCCATGACAGAAACAAGGTACAGTATTGTGCCAATCAAGTTAAAAGTGTCCGGCCCCAGGAATACCAGCCTCGTCACAGCAACATTCCAGCCCACGATAGGCACAAGCTGGACCGCCGGCATGGCGAAATAATCGCTAATCAGCGAAAAGGACGGCTCGCCGTTCATCAGCTTATACAAAGCTGTCCCCGCT
>CATLBW010000203.1 GCA_949879775.1 uncultured Lachnospiraceae bacterium | reverse complement strand
CAAGAGCAGGCTCTGTCAGTTTCACATATTTCCCGCCTACACGGGAATAGAATAAATACACTTCCGGTTTTGCCTCTACTACAATGTATTTATGGTTGATATTCCTAACAACCAGCTAGGATGTTATCCATCTTGTTGCTTAAGCTGTTAGAATGAGTAAGCAATCGGTCTGGCCATTAACTCTGAGGCCCCCAGCGTCCGTGAATCAGTCAGCCAGCCCTCATTCGCAGCGTTCGTTTTACGCAGGTTGAACCCTCTGGCGTTCGTGTGAAATTCCCAGCAGATTGAACAGGCAATGAGAAAACTGGTAACGACCCTTGCCAATACATTCCAAAGGAGTATTTTTATGAACGCAGTTGGTATTGATGTTTCAAAAGGTAAAAGCACTGTCACTATCCGCAGACCGGGAAACGAGGTGCTTCTGCCTCCCTGTGATTTTCCACACACGCAATCCTGTATTAACGGGCTGATCGAGCAGATCAAAAGCCCTGACGGCGAAACAAAGGTCTGCATGGAACATACCGGAAGATACTACGAGCCGGTTGCCTCATGGCTCTCTGACGCCGGTATCTTTGTCAGCGCGGTCAATCCCATCCTTATTAAGGAATTTGGCGATGATTCCCTGCGCACGCCTAAAACCGATAAGGCCGATGCAAAGAAAATCGCCCGGTATACACTTGACCGCCGGGCAAATTTAAAGCAATATAACCATATGGATAAAATTCGCAGCCAGCTTAAAACCATGAACCGGCAGTTCGGCTTCTACACGGACCATAAGACCGCAATGAAAAACAGCCTCATCGCCCTCCTTGACCAGACTTATCCCGGCGCCAATGACTTCTTTGACAGCCCTGCCCGCAGTGACGGCAGCCAGAAATGGGTGGATTTTGTCCACACCTACTGGCATGCGGACTGCGTCCGGGGACGGTCGCCTGAAGCCTTTGCGCAGCATTATCAGGACTGGTGCAGGCGGAAAGGTTATAACTTCAGCGCCGGCAAGGCGGAGACAATATACAGCAGATCTTCTGACCTGATCGCTGTATTCCCGAAGGATAACACTACAAAAATGCTGATCCGGCAGGCTGTGGCAATGCTCAATGCCGCATCCGCAACCGTAGAATCCCTCCGCCAGAAGATAGATGAGACCGCTTCCGCCCTTCCGGAATACCCTGTTGTCATGGCAATGCACGGCGTCGGCCCCTCTCTCGGCCCACAGCTTATGGCTGAGATTGGTGGCGTTACACGTTTTACACACCCCGAGGCGCTGACTGCTTTCGCCGGTGTTGACCCCGGTTCCAGACAGTCCGGGAAACATGAGCAGAAAAGCGTACGCACTTCAAAGAAAGGGTCACCGAACCTGCGCAAGACACTCTTCCGGATCATGGCCGGGCTTATCAAACGTTCCCCTGCTGACGACCCTGTTTATGCCTTCATGGATAAAAAACGGGCACAGGGGAAGCCTTATTACGTTTACATGACCGCCGGCGCAAATAAGTTCCTCCGCATTTATTATGGCCGCGTAAAGGAATACCTTTCTACGGACACAGAAGCTGACAACGCCTAAAAAAATGGTATATCCCTCTTACCAGACCAGCGTCCTGCGGTGGTCTTTTTGGGATATATATTATTATCCCATTAGAAATCTTTAAAGTTTATCATTTTGGACTTGACTTTTTATTTGCAGACTGCTACTGTTGTTTTTCCAACGCCAACTTTTTGATTGGTAATGGCTATTACTTTTCCCATTTTTCTGTACCTCCACTTAATCAAACTCTTCCTGAAAAGCTTCCATAAATTCATCAAACTTCTGAACATTCACAAGCACTCTGCGATTAATTTTGTATATAGCCTTGGCATCCTTCGCCATCTGTCTGAAAGTGTTCTTCCCGATTAAATAGAGAGCTGCTCCCTCATCCAGGCTGACATATTTCTTACCATGTCCTCTTGTAAGATTCTCAAGTTCTTCAACTGATAATTCTTTTCTCTTCTTCGCCATCGTTACCTCCTCACCAGATTGACTCTGTCAGCTACATCTGGATTTTCTTTCAAATACTCTTCAATAATGTCTACATCAATTATGATGGTTCTTCGAAGCGGAAGATTCGCCCCTGCTTCCTTTGCCAGACGGACAAAAGAATAATAAGGGATGTGGTACATTGTTGCGCCTTCAGTGTATGTCACTAAGTGGCGACCTCTTTCTTCCAGGTATCCTTCAAGAGCCGGAAGACCTTCATTCTTTACTGCCATGTTTGTCTCCTTTGATTTTCTTAGATTTGCACGGGTTTTCTAGGACGCAAAAAGGCACTTCATCACTGGTATTTCTACCAATAACGAAGTGCCTTTATATGCACGTTTCTCAAGGCTGTTCCTCAAGAAATATCTATTCACTTTGCTTTTGTAATCCGTGCTTATCCATTGAGAAATCTCGGATTATTACATGCTAAATCATTGGAATCCAACGTCCGCCATCAGGATTGTAACACGTTTGAGTCCTATGTTAAAACCCTTGTGGAGGTCGGCTTTCATTGCCTATCTGTCGGATTAGTCCCTATTAGGGATGCTTTTCATCGTCGGGAAAGCGAGCACATCTCTTATCGAAGGTGAGTTTGTCATCATCATCACCATACGGTCAATGCCAAATCCAATCCCTCCTGTCGGCGGCATACCAATACAAAGCGCATTCAAAAAATCCTCATCTGTATGGTTTGCCTCTGCATCTCCTGCTGCCAGTAATTCTTCCTGTGCTGCAAAGCGTGCCCTCTGGTCAATTGGATCATTTAACTCAGAATAGGCATTTGCCATTTCCCAGCCGTTCATAAAGAACTCAAAGCGCTCCACATACT
>CATLBW010000202.1 GCA_949879775.1 uncultured Lachnospiraceae bacterium | reverse complement strand
TTCTTCTATACTCTTGGCAATGAGCGCGCTCTTTATGTACCTCCCATTAATAAAATAATTCTCAAAATTACGGTTGCCCCGGGAAACCAGGGGCTTGCCGATAAAGCCGCTGACAGAAAACAGCTCGTTTTCCTCATGGACTTCTAATAAATTCCCGGCGATGTCCCTCCCATAAATGTGGTAAATGATTTCCTTTAAGTTAGAATTGCCGGATGTATGAAGTTTGAGCTGGTTATTGGCAATGAATTTAAAAGAAATTTCCGGATGGGACAAGGCCAGCTTTTCCATCAGGCCGGCAATATATCCCGCCTCTGTCTGTGCGGTTTTTAAGAATTTCCTCCTTGCAGGGGTATTGTAGAAAAGGTTGCGCACCAGAAACGTCGTCCCTTCGGGCGCGCCGATTTCCTCCGACGACTGCTCTTTCCCGCCTTCAATGACATAACGGACGCCGCTTAGCCCCATGGAGGCTTTCGTAATCAGCTCTACCTGGGAAACGGCGGCGATGCTGGACAATGCCTCGCCCCGAAACCCCAGGGAGGAGACGGTAAATAAGTCTTCCACGCTTTTAATCTTGCTGGTCGAATGCCGCAAAAATGCAAGGGGGACCTGGTCTTTTTCTATGCCGCACCCATTGTCCGTAATGCGGATAAAAGAAATGCCGCCCTCCTTGATTTCCACTGTGACCGCGCTAGCCTGCGCGTCTATGGCGTTTTCCACCAATTCTTTCACAACAGAGGAAGGGCGTTCAATCACTTCCCCGGCTGCAATCTTATCAATTGTCTGCTGGTCTAAGATCTGTATATTTGGCATAAGCGTTCCTCTTTTTCAGATTATTCCAGGGCTTTTCACAAGCCCATCAAAATAGCTCGTCTATTGTTGCAACATTGCCATGGCTGCCATCCTTAAATTCCTCCAGGGAAATCGATAGGCCATCATATATCAGGACCTTTATTTCATCCGCAAAAGAATACTCTGTTGCACGGAATTTCCCTTCTGCTAAATTATAGACGAAGACAGTTTCCCCATAAGGGTCTACAATCCAATATTCTTTTACGCCTGCATCTGCATATAAATTCAGCTTGCGGACATAGTCGTTACCGGGATTGCTCATTGATACGATTTCAATAATCCAGTCCGGGGCCCCGCTGCAGCCTTTGGGTGTAAGTTTACCTAGGTCACAGACAATGCTGATATCCGGCTCTACGATTGTGTTCCTGTCATTGAAAAGCTTTACAGCAAAAGGAGCGTGGTAAACCCTGCAAACACCGCTTTTTGCCCTGATATAATTAAAGATAGATGCATATAAGAAACCTGATATTTCCTGATGGAGCCTGCTCGGGGCCGCTTGATAATAAATTTGCCCCTCAATCAGTTCTGCACGGAATTTGTCTGGTATACGGTAATAATCTTCCTCCGTATATATGTGTTGCCTCATTTCCCCCTGCGCATATGCGCTCGACATAGTATCCCTCCTTCGTGCCTACCAGCGGTTCTTAACCTTATTTTGCAGTTGGTATAATTTATTCAAGGCGTCGATGGGCGTTAAATTGCCCAAATCCAATTCCCGTAATTCTTTAATGATATCATCGTCTTTAACTGTATCAAACAATGACATCTGTGTCAAATCCACCTCATCGAATTTTTTGGCGCTTTTTTTGGCAGGCGTCCCTTCCATTGTAATGCGTCCAGTGAACTCTGCAATATCATGCGCCGACAGCTCTTCGGCAATCACTTTGGCGCGCGCAATGACAGATTCTGGCACGCCGGCTATTTTTGCCACCTGGATTCCATAGCTTTTGTCAGCGCCGCCCGGGACAATTTTGCGCAGAAATACGATATCGTCGCCTTTTTCTTTGACGGCGATGCAGTAATTATTTACATTGTCAAGCTTGCCCTCTAACTCCGTGAGTTCATGGTAATGGGTGGCAAACAAAGTCTTTGCCCCCAGCAATTTAGGGTTGCTGATGTGTTCCACGACTGCCCAGGCAATGCTCAGCCCGTCGAAGGTGCTGGTGCCGCGCCCTATTTCATCCAACACCAAAAGGCTGTTATGCGTGGCGTTCCTTAAAATATTGGCCACCTCCGTCATCTCTACCATGAAAGTGCTCTGCCCGCTTGCCAGGTCGTCGGACGCGCCTACCCTGGTGAAAATACGGTCCACTATTCCTATTTTGGCGCTCTGCGCCGGGACATAACTGCCAATCTGCGCCATCAGCACGATCAGGGCCGTCTGGCGCATGTAGGTGGATTTCCCTGCCATATTAGGGCCGGTAATAATGGAAATCCGCTGTTTCTTATTGTCAAGATAGGTGTCGTTGGCAATGAACATATCATTGTTTATCATTTTCTCCACAACCGGATGGCGGCCGTTTTTGATGTCAATGACGCCTTTTTCATTGATGGAAGGGCGACAGTAATTACCATGCTCCGCCACCTGCGCCAGCGCGCAAAACACATCCATGCCGGCCACTGCTTTTGCAGTCTTTTGGATTCTTTGCACCTCGCCGGCGATTTTATTGCGTATATCCTGGAACATCTCGTATTCCAGAGCCACTAACTTGTCCTCAGCGCCCAGGATAATATCTTCCAATTCTTTTAAGTCTGCTGTAATGTAACGTTCTGCGTTCGTAAGCGTCTGTTTGCGGATGTAATCTTCCGGGACCATGTCACGGTAAGAATTCGTCACCTCCAGGTAATAGCCAAATACCTTATTGAACTTAACGCGCAAATTCTTAATGCCAGTGCGCTCACGCTCTTTTGCCTCCAGCTCCATCAGCCAGCCTTTGCCCTCGGTCTTTGCATGGCGAAGCTTGTCAATTTCTTCATCATAGCCCTCTTTGAGGATTCCGCCATCC
>CATLBW010000201.1 GCA_949879775.1 uncultured Lachnospiraceae bacterium | reverse complement strand
AGTGAAAGGGGAGTATATCTTTCTCGTGGACGAGGCGCACAATCTTGTGGAGCGCGCAAGGGCGATGTACAGCGCCGTATTATATAAAGAAGACTTCCTCAAATATAAAAAGGTATTAAAGGGTTACAGCAAAAAGTGCAGCGCCGCGATGGAACGCTGCAACAGGCATTTGCTGAAGATGAAACGCGCCTGTGAAACGTACCGTGTCATGGGCGGAATTGATGAGCTGGTGTTTGCGCTGATGCAGCTTGTTTCCCTGATGGAAGAATTTTTCCGCAAAGAGATCGTTTATCCTGAGAGGAAAGATGTGCAGGAATTTTACCTGAACCTGCGCCATTTTCTGAATATGTATGATTTGGCGGATGAGAATTATGTGATATATACGGAGCATGAAGCGGATGGGAGGTTTAAGCTCAAGCTATTTTGTGTAAACCCGGCGGTAAACCTGCAGTCCTGCCTGGACAAGGGAAGGTCCTGTATCTTTTTTTCAGCGACCCTTCTGCCCATCCAGTATTACAAAAAGCTGTTAAGCGCCTGCGCAGACAATTATGCTGTGTACGCGCAGTCTGTATTCGCCAAAGAACAGAAGCTGCTTGCTGTGGCGAGGGACGTCAGCAGCAAATATACCAGGAGGACGCCGCAGGAATTTGAGAGGATTGCAGCTTACATCCATGAGGCAGTCAAGGCGAGGACAGGGAATTACATCGTGTTTTTCCCATCTTACAAGATGATGGAGGATGTCTGGGAATACTTTTGGCAGCGGGATGGCGTGTCAGGGGAAATAGACTGCGTTGTCCAAAAGAGCGGCATGAGCGAAGAGCAGCGGGAGGAATTTTTGCAGAACTTTTCTGGCGGCCGCGGCAAAAGCTTAGTTGGCTTCTGCGTGATGGGGGGGATTTTTTCGGAAGGCATTGACTTGAAGCATGAATCCCTGATTGGCGCCATCATTGTAGGGACAGGGCTGCCGCAAATCAGCAATGAGAGGGAGATTTTAAAAAATTTCTATGACAGGCAGGAGGGAGCCGGGTTTGCCTATGCGTTCCGCTATCCGGGCATGAATAAGGTCTTGCAGGAAGCGGGGCGAGTGATACGCACCGTGAAAGACCGCGGCGTCATCCTGCTTTTGGATGAGCGTTTTTTGCAGCGGGAATACCAAATGCTCTTTCCCAGGGAGTGGGAAGGGTTTGAGACGGTGACGCTGTCTGACGTGCGCACAAGGGTGGAGGCGTTTTGGGAAAGTGACGCCCAAGGGCGATGAAACCCGCCGTGGGTATCGCGCCAGTTGACTTTCTATCGTAAAGTTTCGTTTTAATCCATTGTACCTTATCTGGAATACGGGTATACTGAATGGCAGGAGGTATGAAAAGATTATGAGCAGCTTAAAGATAGCAAAGAACATTGTGCGTTTCAGGCACGAGAAAAAGGTGACGCAGGAGAGCCTTGCCAAGTTTGCCGGCGTCACGAAAGCGTCCGTCTCCAAATGGGAGACGGGCAGCAGCATGCCGGATATCACCATGCTGCCAAGGCTGGCTTCTTTTTTTGACGTGACAGTCGATGAGCTAATAGGATATGTCCCGCAGCTTTCAGATGGGCAGATCCGTGAACTGTATCAGGGCTTTGCAAAAGATTTTGCCAATGGCTCATTTGAGGAAACCATGTCTGGGACACAGGAGTATGTTAGGAAGTATTATTCGTGTTATCCATTCCTTTTCCAGATCTGTGTTCTCTGGCTCAACCATTTTACGTTAGCAGAGGGGGAGCAGAGACAGTCAGAGATACTTCTTTCCATATCAGGGTTATGTGAACATATCAAGCAGAACTGCAGGGACAAAAAGATTACCGACGACGTGATTGTCTTGCAGGCTATGGTCCATCTGCGGCTTGGGCGGGCAGGGGAGGTTGTGGACGCCCTTGAAGAGTTGGTGGAGCCGAACCGAATCGCGGAGCAGAGCGGCATTGTCCTTATGCAGGCATATATGATGGCGGGCAAAATGGACAGGGCGGAAAGCTTTATGCAAATCAGCATATACAACGCATTGCTTTCCTTAGTAGGGACTGCTTCAAATTATATAGCCATGCATATGGGCTGCCTTGGCGATTGCGAGCCGACCATAGAGCGCGTTGGGCAGGTGGCGGGAACCTACCATCTTGATAAGTTAAACCCTAACCTTATGGCAGGGTTTGAGTACCAAGTATCGCTGTGTTATGCGCAGCATGGTGATAAGCAAAAAGCGCTTGTGCATATCGGCAGGTACGTTGCCTGCCTGGAAGAATTACTTTCATCTGATATCCTGCTTTTGCATGGAGACGAATATTTCAATAAAATAGAAGAATGGTTTGAGCAGAAGGAAGGGCAGTCCAGCGCGCCCCGCAGCAGGCAGCTTGTCTTAGCGGAAGTAAAACAGTCCCTTGGACAGCCAGCATTTGCAGGGCTTGAAAAAGAGCCGGAGTTTGCAGACATAAAAAAGAGGCTTGCAGGGCTTCGGTGAATATCAAGGGGGAAGCCCAATGTGATTTGATAAGGAGGCAATATGGATATTTTAGAGATATCTCAGGTGACAAAATCTTTTTCGGGCAGGAAAATTATAGATAACCTGAGTTTTTGTGTGCCGCAGCATTCGGTTTTTGGCTTTGTCGGCAAAAACGGCGCAGGCAAGACAACAACGATGAAGATGGCGCTTGGCCTGCTGAAAGCGGACAGCGGGGAAATTTTTGTAAATGGGGAGCGTGTGCTCTTCGGGCAAAGCCCCACGAACCGTTTCATCGGCTATCTGCCTGATGTGCCGGAGTTCTATGGGTTTATGGAACCACAGGAATATCTTGAGATGTGTGGGCGGATAACGGGGATGGAGCATGGGGAGGGGAGGCGAAAATCACAGGAATTGTTGGAGCTGGTCGGCCTATCCGGGGAGAGGAAGCGCATCCGCGGGTTTTCCCGTGGGATGAAGCAAAGGCTTGGCATTGCCCAGGCGTTGTTAAACAGCCCTAAACTGCTCATCTGCGATGAGCCGACTTCTGCGCTCGACCCCATTGGCAGGAAGGAGATTTTAGATATCCTGCAT
>CATLBW010000200.1 GCA_949879775.1 uncultured Lachnospiraceae bacterium | reverse complement strand
GCCAAATCCCACATAAAGTACAGACCCTGTGTCATAGATTGCATAGAAGTATCTGTGGAGCATGATGCAAGGGATGAATGGGAAGAAATTTTGGAGACTGATTTGGGGAAACCATACAAAACTGCATGTCTGGGAAAAATGCCTGGTGTTTGACCTGTTTTGCGTCTGCCTGGTGAGCGGTGCCGTCATGAGCGGCATAGGAAATATGGGCGGCGAAAACGAAGGCATTTTGGCAACTGCCCAGATTCATGAGGATACGCAGGAAGAAACAAAAAAGGTCGCCCTTACCTTTGACGACGGACCACACCCCCAATATACGCCGGAAATGCTTGCCGCCCTAAAGGAGAGGGATGTAAAGGCTACGTTTTTCCTGCTGGGGGAGGAGGTTGAGAAACATCCGGAAATTGTTAAGCAGATCCATGAACAAGGGCATTTGATAGGCAACCATTCCTACAAACATGAGCAGCTCAGCAAACTTACGATGGAGCAGGCGTGTGCGCAGGTAAGCCGCACAAACGAGCTGGTTTATGAGATTACCGGCACATACCCGTCCTATATCCGCCCGCCGTTTGGGGATTGGCAGGATAAGCTGGACTGCGAGGTAAATATGGTGGAAGTGCTCTGGGATGTGGACACACTCGATTGGTCCAGCCAGAATCATGCCCAGATTGTAAATAAGGTATTAAAAAACGTACAGGAAAATGATATAATACTGATGCATGACGGTTATGAGACTTCTGTCACTGCAGCAGGGGAAATCATAGACACCTTAAAGAAGCAGGGGTATGAGTTTGTGACGGTTGATGAGATTTTGTTCGATTAGCATATTTCATAAAAGGATACGAAGGAGGAGCCTTCCATGGATTTGTTTGACTATATGAGGGAGCAGAATAAACAGAAGGATTCGCCGCTTGCCAGCCGCCTGCGCCCAGTAAAATTGGAAGAGGTGGCGGGGCAGCGGCATATCATAGGCAAAGACAAATTGCTGTACCGCGCCATTGTGGCGGATAAATTAAGCTCCATCATTTTTTATGGCCCGCCGGGAACGGGCAAGACCACTTTGGCTAAAGTTATCGCTAACGCGACCAGCGCGGAATTTACCCAGATTAATGCTACCTCCGCCGGCAAAAAAGATATGGAAAACGTTGTGCAGCGGGCGAAGGACACACAGGGGATGTATGGCAGGAAGACCATACTTTTTATTGATGAAATCCATCGGTTTAATAAAGGGCAACAGGATTATTTGCTGCCTTTTGTGGAAGATGGGACGATAATTTTGATTGGCGCGACTACAGAGAACCCTTATTTTGAGGTGAACAACGCTTTGCTGTCCCGTTCGGTGGTATTTGAGCTGAAGCCGCTTGCCAGGGAGGATATAAGGGAGATTATCCTGCGCGCGCTTACGGACAGCGAGAAAGGGATGGGCGCTTATCAGGCCAGGATAGAGGAGGACGCCTTAGAATTCCTTGCCGATGCGGCAAATGGGGACGCCAGGGCCGCGCTGACGGCGGTGGAGCTGGGCGTGCTTACAACCCCGCGCAGTGAGGACGGGAAGATTCACCTTACGCTTGCGGTTGCCTCCGAGTGTATCCAAAAGCGTGTCGTGCGTTATGACAAAAGCGGGGATAACCATTACGACACAGTTTCTGCTTTTATCAAGAGCATGCGCGGTTCTGACCCGGATGCAGCCGTGTATTACCTGGCGCGGATGCTCTACGCCGGGGAGGATATCCGCTTTATTGCCCGCAGGATTATCATTTGTGCAGCGGAAGATGTGGGGAACGCAGACCCCCAGGCATTGACCGTGGCAGTCAGCGCGGCGCAGGCGGTAGAGCGCATCGGCATGCCGGAGGCGCAGATTATCTTGTCACAGGCGGTCGCCTATGTGTCATGCGCTCCTAAGAGCAACGCAGCCTGCCTTGCAGTGTCGCGCGCCATGGAAGCGGTCAGGGACACGCAGGCAAAGCCAGTCCCCGTGCATTTGCAGGATTCCCACTACCAGGGGGCGAAGCGGCTTGGGCATGGCAGCGGCTATCTCTACGCGCACGACTACCCCAACCATTATGTGGAGCAGCAATACCTGCCGGATGGCATGGAAGGCAGGCGGTTTTACGAGCCTACGGAAAATGGGTATGAGAGGCAGATACGGTCACATATGGCATTTTTAAAGGGAGAAAGTCCGTGACACACGGACAAATGTAAATTTATCAGAGAAAATACTTTACAATCCCTTGGCTATGGTGCATAATATGGCATGAAGCAACGAGCAGCGCCAATCCTGCCGCGGGCAGACTGCCTGCTTGCAGGCAAGGCTGAGCAAGGCAGGAATGATGGTGCGACTGCCCGCCAACGCCAAAACCGCAGGTTTTGGCGTGGGAGCTGCGGGAAAAAGCGCCAAAAGCGCCCATGCTGCCAAATAGAAGAAAAACAGAATTTCAGGAGGATAAAACGATGCAGTCATTTCAGGAGATGAGCAGGGAGGAGTTATTACGCGAGAAAGAGGAGCTGACAGCCGCTTACCAGAAATATGCCGAGAGCGGGCTTAAGCTGGATATGTCTAGGGGGAAGCCTTCTTTGGAACAGCTTGACCTATCGATGGGCATGATGGACGTGTTGAATGGGGGGACGGACCTGAAATGTGAGGATGGGACGGATTGCCGCAATTACGGCGTGCTGGACGGCATACATGAGGCAAAAGTGCTGTTGGGCGATATGATTGAATGCCATCCCGATAATATTATTATCTATGGGAATTCCAGCCTGAATGTTATGTATGACACAATTTCACGCTCCATGACCCACGGCGTGATGGGGAGCACTCCTTGGTGCAAGCTGGATAAGGTGAAGTTTTTGTGCCCTGTCCCAGGCTATGACAGGCATTTTACAATAACAGAATATTTCGGTATTGAGATGGTTAACGTACCCATGCTTTCCACAGGGCCCGATATGGATATGGTGGAGGAGCTTGTGAGCAAGGATGACGCAATCAAGGGCATCTGGTGTGTGCCGAAATATTCCAACCCTCAGGGGATTACCTATTCGGATGAGACAGTGCGGCGTTTTGCAAGGCTCAAGCCG
>CATLBW010000199.1 GCA_949879775.1 uncultured Lachnospiraceae bacterium | reverse complement strand
CCTTCAGAAAATAACGCTGCAGCATGCCTAACGTCATGCCCGTTCCCTGGTCGTCTATGCGAAACCAGATATTCCCTTTCTTATCATTCCACTCCCTTAAATCAATCCGCGCCTGTTCCGGTAGGAAACCCGGCTCCATCTTTCCGCGCAGCAAGGTGGCGTCTATGGCGTTCTGCAGCAATTCCCTCAGAAAGACGTCCCGGTTATCGTACAAGTTTTCCCCGGTCAGAAGCTCTAAGACTTGCGTTTGGTCCATCGTCAAACAGAAATCTCCGCTCATATACCCCTCCGACTCGATTTCCTTCCTTAACACCGCTCTTGGAAAAGGAAACTCCCGCTGCCAGGGCTGGTAGCAGCGTTTCTGCAATCTGATGCAGTTGCCCAGTTCTTCGTCCACCCAGTCCAGAAAATCCCTGACTGCATGCTCTACCCCTGGATTCATACACCGCGCCTTGTATGGGAGGTCACGCGCAGAGGGCGACGCCGGATAAGTGAAACCCGCCGACGCCTGATGCTTGTCCCACTCCGCACGGCTCTTCTCATTGCAGGCCACATAACTGTATAGTACCCGGGGCGCACGCGTATCATCAAAATCCAACAAATCTGCCAGGCGCAGTAACAGCGCGCAAAACAGAGGGTCTGCCTCATCCGCAGGCAGATACTCCAAGTCACTGTTACGGGACAAATCTGTGGGATTTTCTCCGTGCGCCTGGCAGACAGCTATCAGGCGCCGCCTGGGCACCGCATTTATGGGCTGCCTGTCAAATACTTCCTTCCAGGCTTCCTTTTGCAAGACGCCTTCCAGCCGAAACGGATGCAAGGTGCGAAGATACCACTTCCTGGTATCCTCCGTCCACTCCTGCGCCGGACGCCCCAATAACTCGGGGCAGTATTCCCTTAAAAATTTCTTACATGACGTTTCATCCTGATAGCAATCCTGTTTTTCATCCTCTGTATAAACCATGCCCAAATCATGCAGGCAGGCGGCTAAAATCAACAATTCCAATTCGCCGACGCTCAACTGCCCTATCTTGTCTCCCAGCAGCCCGCCCATCGCGTCCAGCACATTCAAAATATGTGTTTCATCATGCAGCGTATAATTTTGAAAGGTCAGCCGGACATCCAGCAAATACTTTGCCGCCAAATCATAGACCTCTTTGGTCCAGCGGCTGCGATCCTCACATAATACTGTTTTCTCCTGATAGCTCTTCCATAGCTTTGTCTCTTCCAGTTTATTAGAATGAACCATTAATATCCCCCCACTTTCCATCCTTTCTCTTAAAAGCGCTCCTTGGCGTCCTAAGCAATAATTATCCAATCCATCCTTTGCAGGCAAAGGACAAAAGAAATAAATCCCCTAAGTGCACTGTCCTTCCAACCGCCGGGCTGTGTCAGCTTGCAGCTTGGCGGCATACCGACGCAGAAAATCCCCGCAATCAAGAATTTCCGGTCGTTCCATCATTTCCCTGCGCCAAATCAAAAGATCCAGGTTTGCCACAGTGGACAGGGAACAGCTTCGGATGCACATACCGTAGGAATCCACCATATCCAGCGGAATCGGCGACACCCACATATACGCCCCAGGCAGGCGCTGCAGCAGGTCAATCTGGCTGCCCCTGTCATATACATAAATCCGGCGCGGCGGCGTGCCATGCAAAAGAGGATTGATGCGCGCCATGCTCAGGGCAAGGCTCTGCTGATCTCCATGCACAATTTCTGTATAACGGTATAAATCTTCCTGGGAAATCGCAGGGAGCAAGGACATCGGATGATTGTCACGCATAATCAGCATCATGGTAAATTCCATCAGGCGGCTGCAGCAAAGCCCTTTCTGATCCAGCTTCTGCCGATAATAATTTTCGTAAAATAACGGCAGGCGGATAATGCCCAGCGCGCTTTCCCCACAAAGGACCTGCTCAATCGCCTCATCTGCATTGGTCTCATGCAGGTGGAAAGACAGTTTCGTGGCCGCATCCAAGGTGTGGTTCATCCACTCTGACAAAGCGTACACGCAGTAAGACGCACGGCAGACAGAAAAACCCATTGAATATATTTCCTCCGGTTTTTTCCCGATCTGTTCCAGCTTTTCCATCTTGTCCAAAACGTCCGCCGCGCAGGCGACAAACTGTTCCCCCTGCAATGTCAATTTCACCCCGGAGGGCGTGCGGTCAAAAATCGTAATTCCCAATTCTTCTTCCACCTCGCGTACCATGCTGCTCAGATTGGACTGCGCTCGGAACAATACACGGGACGCTTTTGTAATAGATCCTTCCTGGGCAATAGTGAGAATATTCTTCATTTGCTGCAACGTCACAGTCAGAACATCCCCTTTCCCCATTTGATAATATATACTTTTTTATATGCTCTGTTACTAATTATATATTATCCCCCAATTTTCTTCAAGTGGTATGATAATTGCATAAAAATGATACATTTAGGAATTTACTTTAAAGAAGGAGGATTTTTCATGTCTGTTTCTGTTGCAGTGCTCGGCGGAGGCAATGGCGGCCATGCAGCCGCCGCAGATTTGACCTACCGCGGGTTTGAAGTACACCTGTATGAAGATGCGCGCTTTGCATCTAATATGCAGAAAGTATTTGACACACACAAAATTACCATGGCAGGCGCCGCCGGTCACGGAGAGGTTACGATCGCTATGGTAACTTCAGATTTGGCACAGGCCATCGAGGGAGTAAAATATATTTTTCTGGCAGTCCCTGCTTTTGCCCATGGCGTCTATGCTGAAAAGCTGGCGGAGCTGGTACGCCCCGGCCAGATTATCACTATACTTCCCGGAGCATTTAACAGCCTGCTCTTTTGGAAGAAACTTAAGGAAAAAGGCGTTACCGACGTAGTAGTGGCGGAAACCAATACCCTGCCCTACGCTACGAGGCTGCGCGCCCCTGGCGATACCCTGATTATGAGCCTGTTCGATCCTTTGAAGGTTGGCGTGATGCCAGCTTGTAAAACAGAGGAAACAGTAGCGGCGCTCAAAGAATTTTACCCGCAGTTAGAGGCAGTAGAAAGCGTTGTTGCTTGCGGCCTGTCAAGCCTTAATCCCATCATCCATGTTCCCGG
>CATLBW010000198.1 GCA_949879775.1 uncultured Lachnospiraceae bacterium | reverse complement strand
TTACGCCCCTCTTCCTCTTCCACTTTGTGGTTGTCGGCAATCTTTTTGTACATTTCCTCGTTGATTTCATCCACCAGGTATTCCAGGCGCATCACGCCGCCCTCACGGGTCTTAAACGGCTTGCCGTCTTTGCCGTTCATCGTCCCGAAGCCTAAAAATTTCAGCTCCGTTTCCGGGCCGACCAGGCCGGTTTTCCTTGCGCAGCGGAATACCTGCGTGAAATACAGCTCCTGGCGCTTGTCCACCACATAAATAATCTCATCCGGGCAATAATCCTGCATACGCCACACAATGGTCGCCAAATCTGTCGTGTTATAAAGGGAAGCCCCGTCTGATTTGAGGATCATGCACGGCGGGATTTCTTTCACGTCACTGTCCTCCTTCACGTCCACAACCAGCGCGCCTTCACTCATATGGGCATACCCATCGTCCTTCATTTTCTGCACCATATCCGGTATATAAGGCTGGGCGTCAGACTCGCCCTTCCACAATTCAAAGGAGACGTTCAAGTTCTCATAATTGCGCTTTAAATCACTGACAGAGACATTCAGGATATGCGACAGCAGCGCCTGATATCCCTTTCGCCCATGCTGCAGCTCGTAAGTCGCCTGCATGGCGGCCTCTTTGTAATCCTCATCTTCTTTGGATTTCGCGCTGGCTGTGGGGTAAATGTCCTCAAGCTCGGAAATCGAAAACGGCGCCTCCTTTGGGTATTCCCCATCGTAACTTTCCTGAAAATACACAAGCTCCGGCTTGCGCTCTTTCAGCTCGGTAATGATAAGCCCCATCTGCAGCCCCCAGTCGCCCAGGTGCACGTCGCCTATCATGGTATGCCCCATAAACCGCCCAATCCGCTTAACGCTCTCCCCGATAATTGCAGAGCGCAAATGCCCCACATGCAAAGGCTTCGCCACATTGGGGCCGCCGTAGTCAATCATAATTTTCTTAGGCTCTTTGCTCTTCTCACAGCCCAGTCGCTCCTCATCCTCGCTCATCTGGCGCAAATAAGCTGCCAGGCATTCATTATCCAGCCTGAGGTTTAAAAAGCCGGGCCTCACGGAATCCACAGCGGAAAACATCGCATTCCCCTTCAGGCTGCCTGCAACTTTATCTGAAATAACAAAGGGGGCGCACTTATATTCTTTCGCCGCCGCCATAGCTCCATTGCACTGATATTCGCATAAGTCCGGGCGGTTTGATAGGCCCACCCTGCCATACTTCCTGTCATAGCCATTGGCTGCAAAGGCCTCCTCCACTTCCCTGCTGATAAGATCCAGTATCTTTTCCATCTCTCTTCCTCTTCCTTCCTAAATCTGCACTGTCCTTTTATCATAACAAAAAGCCGGACGGATGTCACTTATTTTTTCAACAGAAATGAATCAGCTATACTGCCAAATCCAGCGGCAAATCTGAAATGTCTTTCAGCCTCTTTCCCTGTACAAGGGTCTCTAAAGTTTCAAACGCATCCTCCGAGCCGACGCCTCCCACCGCACGAATCAATTCATAGAGCGCAAAATGGTACACACAGTCAATATCTCCAGTGCCAAGCGCCAATGAAGCTAAACGATTCGGCATAGGTTCCGCTGTCACCACAACAATATGTGGCAGATGCCCCTTTCTGTTACGGATCAGGTTCAAGGCTTCGGTACGGCTATTCTGCGCCCGGTCACTTCGCATTGTATATTTTGCTGACACACTGGCATGGAGCAGAGGCTTTCCACCATTTGATTTTCTAATATCCGCCATCCTGCAAATATTATCATCAACTATGCTCTGTTCCGCGTTAATTTCGTCATCTTCGTAAAGGCTGCGGTAAATTACCACGTCCGGCGCAACAAGATAATCATTTCCCAACGCCGCCGCCAATTGTGCATTTTCCGCCGTCAATGCACTCAAATACGCCAAATGCTCATACTGCTCAAAATCGCTCGTTTTAAGCCTGTTATTATTGCCAAGCTGCAATATCGACCATTGGCCCGGTCGTATGTTTTGCAAATGCGGAAATGTTTCCTGCAGGAATTCCATCGTCAATAACTCAAACTGTTTGCCGAGCGTCTGCCCAGAAATTTTGTCAACGGCATTAACCGTGTGATGATTCTCTTCTGCTAAAATATCTACAATTTTCCTTGCTATTGCCTTTGACCCTCTACTGCTGGTATCGGCATTTGAGGCTACGCCCGCTTTCGTCAGGGTTAATGTATTCGTCTCAAACAGCCGCTCGTGAAAGTGAAACCTCGCATTTGCTATTAACGCGTCCATCTTCTAAACACTCCTTTATCCTTTCCCCTACTGCCTGCGCCACTGGCGGTGGAAATGCATTGCCAATCATACGGCATGCCACAGTTTTCTTTTTGCCGAAAGTCCATGTATCAGGAAAACCCTGTATACGGGCCATCATCCTGCTTGTTAAACGTGGCATACCTTCAAAGCCTGCTTCCGGAGCCTCATTTGCCACTCCCCTTCCATCCACTCCTAATTCAGCCCATGCTTTCCTTGCCCTTACTGGGCCCAAATCCGGTCCCCCGTGCTTTTTAGATCCACCGACTAAAGTTGGCGCTATCCTGTTTGCTTTTTTCGCCCAAAGCGTTGCACCTTCCCATTTATTCTCTGCCATTAAATCATATAATACCTCCCCAACAGTAGGCGCACATCCCGGATTTGCTTCTGGATATGAAAAGGAAACATTTTCATCTTTCCGTACCGCAACAATTACCACACGAGGACGAAGCTGTGGAACACCAAAATCAGAAGCGTTTATCAACTTAATTTGCGTGTCATATCCAAGATTCTCAATAGATTTGAGGATATGCTTTCGATATTCATCAAATCCTTTATCCAGGAACCCTCTCACATTTTCCAACATGACAGCACGCGGCTCAATCTCTCTAATCAATCGAATCGCTTCAGGAAATAAATCCCGTTCGTCATCTTTCCCCAATTGCTTACCTGCAATTGAAAAGGGAGGACATGGCACACCGCCTGCTAACAAATCTATTCCCTGATATGGCCCCCCGTCAAAATCATGGACATCTGCACATATAACATTCCATTCAGGACGATTTAATTTCAAAGTTTTACAGTAATCTGCTTCATATTCAACAAGCGCAACATGAGTGAATCCAGCCAATGCAAGCCCTAGGGCCTGACCACCCGCCCCTGCACATATTTCAACACAAGTTAATGGTCTTTGCACTATATATCCTCCTT
>CATLBW010000197.1 GCA_949879775.1 uncultured Lachnospiraceae bacterium | reverse complement strand
CACGGATGATTTTTGAGCCGGAGGCGGCTGCTTTGGCATGTAAGAGGGCAAGCGACGAGGAAATTGCGCATATCCTAAAGCTGGGGGAAAAATGTCAGGATTACTTAAGTGAAAGCGTTTCCGGGCAGCAAAGGATTGAGTCGGAGATTGCATTTCATGGCGCGCTTATCCGGGCTTCACATAATGAATTTATCGGGCAGTTTTTACCGGTGCTGGCAGCAACGATCGAAAAAACTTTTGTCAGATATCCAGGACGGCACGTTTGCGAAAGATTTCCTTTTGGAAATGTCCTCCGGCGCCCAGGTACATTTTAAAGCCATGAGGAAGTTGGCGTCAGAACATCCAGCAGAGGTAACCGGTGCGGAAATCCGTAAATTATATAGCTGGAACAACGAGGGAAAATTGCTTAACAACTAAGACGTGCTCGGCTGGATAGAGATATGCGGATGAGTGCAAGGGCATTTGGAAAATTGATTTCCGTGTATAATAGCCCTAAGTGTTGGACATGGGTGAAAAACTTGTGTATAATGTCCTATGGCGTGTACTTATTTTTGAAACCATATATGAAAATATTACCCGAAGGGGCCGAGCGGTTTGACCATCGCCGATTATGAGCAAAAAGGCCAGGCAGCAGGGATAAAAGGAGCAAAAAGTATGGACATTATCGCACAATTAGCAAAGGAACTAAATATTAAAACACAGCAGGCGCAGGCTGCGGTGCAGTTGATTGACGAGGGAAACACGATTCCCTTTATTTCTAGGTATCGTAAGGAGGCGACCGGCGCTTTAAATGATGAGGTGCTGCGCAACCTCTTTGAGCGGCTTACATATCTTAGGAACCTGGAAGAGAAAAAGGAACAGGCGCTTTCGAGCATCGAGGAACAGGGCAAGCTGACGGATGAATTGAAGCTGCAGATTCTGGCAGCGGAGACGCTGGTGGCTGTGGAGGACCTGTACCGCCCTTACCGCCCCAAACGGCGTACGCGAGCTACGATTGCCAAAGAAAAAGGCCTGGAGCCTTTGGCGAACATTATACTGCTACAGATGACGGACAAGCCTTTGGAGCAGGAGGCGGAGAGCTTCTTGGACCCTGAGAAGGAAGTAAATACCGTGCAGGAAGCCATTGCCGGGGCCATGGATATCCTGGCAGAGGCAATATCCGACGAGGCGGGTTACCGCAAATACATCCGCGACCTTACCATGCGCGTGGGTAAGATTGTTTCTGCGGCAAAGGACCCCGAGGCAGAGTCTGTCTATGAGATGTATTATGAATTTGAGGAGGGGCTTTCTAAGATTGCCGGACATCGTATCCTTGCTTTAAACCGTGGGGAAGCGGAAAAAGCGCTGACCGTGAAAATCGAGGCGCCCACGGAACAGATTCTGCAATATTTGGAAAAGAAAACGATTGTAAGGGAGAACCCGCATACTTGCGGGACGCTGCGGGCAGTAGTTGAGGACAGTTATAAACGCCTGATTGCCCCGGCAATTGAGCGTGAGATCCGCAATGAGCTGACAGAACGTGCGGAGGATGGCGCAATCAAGGTGTTTGGCAAGAATTTACAGCAGCTCCTTATGCAGCCGCCGATTGCCGGGAAGGTCGTGCTTGGCTGGGACCCGGCGTTCCGTACCGGGTGTAAGCTGGCGGTGGTGGATTCCACAGGAAAGGTGTTGGACACGACGGTAATCTATCCAACCGCGCCGCAGAATAAGGTGGAACAGTCTAAGGCAGTCCTAAAAAAGTTGATTCAGGAATACGACATTTCCCTGATTTCTGTGGGCAACGGCACGGCCTCCCGGGAATCGGAGATGATAATCGTAGACTTGTTAAAGGAAATCCAAAGGCCGATACAGTATGTGATTGTCAATGAGGCGGGGGCCTCCGTCTATTCGGCGAGCAAGCTTGCCACGGAGGAGTTTCCTAATTTTGACGTGGGGCAAAGGAGCGCGGCTTCCATTGCCAGAAGGCTCCAGGACCCGCTGGCGGAGCTTGTGAAAATCGACCCTAAGTCTATTGGCGTGGGCCAGTACCAGCATGATATGAACCAGAAAAAATTGAGCGGCGCCTTAAACGGCGTGGTGGAAGACTGCGTCAATCGGGTGGGCGTGGACTTAAATACGGCTTCGGCGTCTTTGCTGGAATATATCTCAGGCATCAGCAAGGCCATTGCCAAAAATATTGTGGCGTACCGCGAGGAGAACGGAAGGTTCCTTACCCGCGCCCAGCTATTGAAAGTGGCGAAGCTGGGTCCCAAAGCGTATGAGCAGTGCGCGGGTTTTATGCGTATCAGCGATGGCAAAAATCCCTTGGATGGAACCAGCGTCCATCCGGAGAGTTATGAGGCGGCAAGGAAATTGTTGGAGAGGCTTGGCTTTGTGCCGGAGGATATACGCGGCGGCAAACTGTCCGGCATTTCTAAGAAAATTTCAGATTATAAAAAGCTTGCCGCTGAGCTTGAAGTCGGCGAGCTGACATTGCAGGACATTGTCAAAGAGCTGGAGAAACCAGCGCGCGACCCCAGGGATGAAATGCCAAAGCCAATCCTGCGCACGGACGTGTTGGAGATGAAGGACTTAACGCCGGGCATGATATTGAAGGGCACAGTGCGCAATGTTATTGACTTCGGCGCATTTGTGGATATTGGAGTCCACCAGGATGGTTTGGTGCATATTTCCCAGATGACGGAGCGTTATATCAAGCATCCATTAGAAGCAGTCAGCGTGGGCGATATTGTGGAAGTCAAGGTGATGAGCGTGGATTTGAAGAAGAAGCGGATTCAGTTGACGATGAAGCTGTAGGGCAAAGTCCTGAAAATAAGACAAAAAAATAAAAGAAAATACATATGAAATATGGAAACCCTCCTTTATAATAGTCTTATATTGGTAAAAAAGGCTTAATAAAGGAGGGTTTTTATGAAGAAATGGAAAAGATGCCTGGCGGCGATGCTTGCCGCGTCCATGTCCTTTGCCATGCTGCCGACGTCGGCGGCTGTGGCGGCTGGAATGGATGGGGAAGCAGAGGAAGCGCCGCTTGGGCAAAAGGAAGCACTGATGGAGCCGTTGGCGTCCTTTGATTTTAACCAGGAAGCAGAAAACGGCAAGTTTGTGGCAGAGGGCGCAGAGGCTTTCGTCGTGGGGAGCGTTTCACTGCAGGAGCGGGACGCTGCAAATGGCAAAGAGCTGTACCTGGATGGCTCTAAAAGTTACCTTGACGTTAAGAAAGCGGATGGGGGAAGCCTCCTGGCAGGGTTAAATGAGGTTACTGTTTCCTTTGACGCCCGGCCGGACCGGACGCAGACGAACTG
>CATLBW010000196.1 GCA_949879775.1 uncultured Lachnospiraceae bacterium | reverse complement strand
TGTCTATTTGGTATACCCCAAATGTATCTGCGTTCGCCAACAGTAGCTTATGGGGAAGCCAGGCATCCTGCTTTTGTCTTTTTCCCATAGTAAGCCCTATGTTGCTGATACTAACTTAATGACATTGGTTCACTCCGTTCACAGTAACATTCGCAAATCCATGTAAAATTCGCAAATCCATGTAAAATTCGCTTCGCGAATGGGATTTGCTCATACCTGAATCATTTTCTTACGGACTTTGCAGTAAATGCAAAGTCCTGTGTGAACAGTAACGAACTGTTTCACATATTAATTTTGCCTATTTGCTTTACATTGACTTTTGCATTCCCATTTCTTATACTAGTATTTAGAAACATATGGCATTTCATTCTGGGATAAGGAAAATATTATGAGTATAACCATCAAAGAAGTGGCACGGTTAGCCGGCGTATCACCATCCACCGTATCGCGCACCTGCACGAACCACCCGTCTATCAGCGAACAGACAAAGGAAAAAGTACGAAAAGCAATGCAAGAGCTTGGCTATGAACCCAGCGCCCCCATTGCTTCACCCAATACAAAAACCATTGGCATCGTCCTGCCCGTCTCGGAGAAAGATACCTACGAGAACTCTTTTTTTCTGGAGACAATGCGCGGCATCAGTCAATTCTGCAATCAGAAACAATATTTTACCACGCTTATCACCGGCGCCTCCACCGATGAAATACTGCAATGTATGCGGCAGATGATCAAAGAGGAACGATTAGACGGTATTATCCTGCTCTACTCCTCCCGTCAAGACCCCATTGTCGACTATCTCTATGGGGAAGGAATACAATTTGTGATTATCGGGAAAGCTGACAAATATATTCAAGATACGATCTACATTGATAACGACAATATACAGGCCGCCAGAGACGCCACGTCCTATCTGATTTCCCTGGGCCACGAGCGCATCGCTTACCTCGGCTGCGACAGCGCCCGTATTTTTTCCGCCGACCGGAAATCGGGATATATCCTGGCGCTAGCCGAACAGAACATCCCTTTTTGCCCCGAATATTATATTGAGATTCCTTTCATCCCTTATGAAGACCCGGAAGAAATAAAAAAGACGCTCTCCATGAAAGAACGTCCAACTGCTTTTATTGCAAACGATGATATTCACGCGCTGGTGCTGGCACATACCGCATCGCAGATGAACCTGCGGATTCCCGAGGATTTGTCGATTGTATCTTTCAACAATTCCATTGCTGCAAGGCTGACATCCCCACCGCTGACCTCCATTGACATCAATTCCCGTCAGCTTGGCATTGAAGCCGCCTCGCAGATAATTAACCATATTGAGGACCCATCGCTGCTGCCAACCAAGATTATTGTCCCGCATCACCTGGTGGAACGCAAAAGCTGTGCGGCGCCCGCAAAATCGAGGTAACAATAAATATGAAAACTTATGAATATGAATCGAAAATTTACAATGCCGAGCAAAAAGGCGGCGCCTATGTCGTCTTCCCCTATGATATTCGCAAAGAATTTGGCAGGGGAAGGGTAAAAGTGCACGCCACTTTTGACGGCGAACCCTATGACGGCAGCATTGTCAATATGGGCGTCAAAAACGCAGACGGCAGCGTATGTTACATTATCGGCATACGCAAAGATATCCGCGCAAAGATAGGGAAACAGCCGGGGGATGTGGTCGCGGTTACGATACAGGAACGGGAATAAAACACTCCGCATGTCCGTTGTCATGCAGCCGGGACTTTTCCTTTATCCAGCATCAAATCTACATTCTACTTACATTTATTAACTCTTTTTCTCTCTATGCCCTGATAAACCCTCTTCATCGTCAACCCCTGGACAATCGTGGTGAAAAACACAATTGCATACGTGCATCCCAGCACGATATAATATGTATTCTCATCCAGCATCGGCCTTGTGCTCATGGCAAGCGCAACCGACAGTCCGCCGCGCAGCCCTCCCCAGGTAAGCAGTTTGATAAAACTGCCCCTGTCGTATCCATCAGGCAATTCCCGCAAAAACAAGACGGAAATTCCCAGACTTCCCGAACGCGCAAGCAGATTGGCGGCAATTGCGACCAACGACAGCAGAAACACATCCGGCATCTGCAGAATGTGCAAAAACGATAATCCCAAAATGACATACAAGACCGAATTCAGCAGGTTATCCAGTATCTCCCAGAAGCTATCAAACTGCTGCAGTTCCATAGGCATGCCTTTTTGCTCCTGCCAATCCCTGAGCGCCGAAAAAAGAATTCCGCACACTACAGATGCAATTGCACCCGAGAATCCAAGCACATCACACAAAAGATACGACATCGATACGGCAAGAAGGCTTGTAAATATCTGCCTTGCTTCATCTCTGGTCCTGCTGAAAACCAGAAAGCAAATTACCGTTACCACACAGCCCACCAGTATTGCCCCAAACAGTTCCTTAAACAGCACAAAGAGAACCCCTCCGTTCTCCTGCGCTGTAACCAGCCCGGAAAAACAGACAAACAGAGCCACGCCCACGCCATCATTAAACAAAGATTCTCCTTCAATGGTAAAGCCAATGCCGGAGGGCAGGTTGAATTTCTTCAATATACTGGTGGCGGCAATCGGATCGGTCGGCGCCACCACGCTGCCAAACATCAGGCAGACAGGAAGCGGCATATGCATCCCCAGAAAATAGGACGCCCCATAAAAGAGAATCCCATAAAATACCGCGCCCAGAAATGTCGCGCCCACGGCCAGAACCGTGACCCCTTTGGCATATTTTTTCAAATCGGCAAGGCGCATGTGACAGGAACCTGCAAATAACATAAAACACAATACGCCTTTGACAAGAAACATTTCCAAATCAAATACCTGCACCTGTTCCAGGAATACCTGTACAGAAGAAATATTCCCAAAAGCTGTTCCTATTACCAGAAACACGCTGCCCGCCAGGAACGAGAAGAGCATGAGTGAAATTTCATGCGTAAGTTTCGTCACCTTCTCATTAAAATACCCCAGCAGCACCACAAACGCCAGCAGAAAAACAAATTTACCTAAAAACCCAGCCATAAGTTTCCTCCATATCACTTTTTCCTTATGCAACAACATTATAAGCAGCAATCGCCAATTCTTCTACATTATACATACTATAGTAAAAACTTTCAATTTAAATCTTCGAGTTTTTCACATCATGATTGCGATAGCCACAAGCCCAAGAAAAAAGCTTCAGAAAAACGCTACAAGAATATCGGATCGTATGCTAACGCCAAGGACAACAGATAGCCTAGCGGGCACTTTTCCGCTATAAAAAAGTGTCTTCGACACTTCAACCCCCTAGCCCCCATTCATGGGGGAATTAAGGGTTTCTTTTTGTTTCTTTTTCTTTTATAATGGTCTTATGAGCATACTACAGGATATTTTTAAAGACCA
>CATLBW010000195.1 GCA_949879775.1 uncultured Lachnospiraceae bacterium | reverse complement strand
AAGGGCCGCTTTCGCTTCTTATAAATCACAGTAAGCGAAAGCGGCCGCACATTTTTAGTATTGTGTCAAGTGCTTTTTGATTTTTTCAAACTTCTAAACTTAATGACATTATCCACTGGATGTCCAGTGCCCTCATGAATGAGGGATTTAGGGAGCTGATGCGGACTTGTCCGCTTTGTTCTTTTGTATGTTTTGTGAAGTTTTATCATATAATTTGTATATCTGTATTTGGTTATAGGGACAGTACAATAAGGCCGGCAGGCAATAGAATGGAAATGTTTATATGAAGAGAGAATTTTTTCGAAACAAAGGAAATGGCGCCCCAAGGGCAGGCGCGCCAATGCGGCGTTACCAAAAATATTTGGCATGCCTGCTTTTTCCTGTCTTTGTGTTTTTGGCTGTATGGTTTATCCTTGCCATAGGCAATAGGCAGGTGGTTACAGAGTTCAGCAGTGAATATGTGGCGTTGGCGGAGCTTCCTTCACAGTTGGGTTTTACTTATTATGAGGAAAAGGAATGGGAAGGGAAGTTAAAAGAATTTCTGCATAAGAAGCATCTGGACGGCAAGCTCACCTATGGGGACTTAAAAATACTCTTAGAGCAGCTTTCTGTGCGGGATTACATAACCTATGAGGAAGGATTCTTCTGGAAGGCGGTTTCGCGCGGAGAGTGGAACCAGGTTTATGGTCAGGTACTGGACTTGCTGGACACGGCGGGTAAGGTTTCCGTTACTAGCCTGGTGTTCCTTGACGAAGATGGGGGGGAGCATGTGCCGCAGGAATGTTTGACCCAGGAGGGGTATTTCCAGGTGGCGGATGGGGTAAATTATTTCCATCATTATGACATGTACCAGGTTTATGTGATGGATAACAGGATTATTGGCGTGCTGGGTGAAAGCGCAGAAAAGCTGACATTGGAGAATGCCTTTGTACATAATGCCCAGGAGGGTAAGGCAGAAATCCTCTATGGGAACCAGAGAATTTCTCTGGACATAGCCGGGTTAGATGAGAAGATTACAGATACGATCTGCGATATAGAGTGGCAAGGGCGTAAAGTGGCGGGCATCTATAAGAAGGAAGATAAGATTACCGGCACAGTGCTCAGTTTTAACGAAAGCCAGATTGAGATTTCCGGTTACGGGATCTTAGAGTACAGCGGTAAATTGAAGGTGTATAAGACTTATGGGACAGTCGAGGAGCTGGATGAGTCGAAGCTGGTGATAGGCAACCTTAAGGCGGATTTTGTGGTTGCAAAGAAGCAGGTGTGCGGGGTGATTTTACAAGAGCCTGCTGCCATAGAGAATATCCGGGTATTGCTATTGAACGCGGAGGGTGGGACGTACCATGATAATCCCCTCATGACCGCGGACGCTAAGGGGACAGTGACTGTGGGTGATAAGACGAAGCCTATCAAGCCAGGGAAGCCTATCAAGATCGCCAAGTTATTTAAGAAGAATGTCGATTATGTGAAAATTGCCTTGGAGGACGAAGCGGGGAGGATTTATTTTTCTGACAAAAATGGTGCGCAGACGTCCTTAGGATACCGCGGCACAATTGAGATACGCAAATATGATCAAGGGTATGGCGTGGTAAATGAGCTGCCCTTAGAGCAGTACCTATACGGCGTAGTGCCCAGTGAGATGCCGGCTTCCTATGAACGGGATGCGCTCTGTACCCAGGCAGTTTGCGCAAGAAGCTATGCCTGCATCCATCTTATGCGCGGGGACTACGCCGCGCTTGGCGCCCATGTGGACGACAGTACCAGCTATCAGGTATACAATAAGCAGGCGGAGGATGAGAAGACCAACCTTGCGGTGGATGATACGGTAGGCGAGGTCATCAAATACCAGGGAGAGATTGCGGAGGCGTACTACTTCTCCACATCCTGCGGCCATTCCGGGGATATGGAGGTCTGGAATGAGGAGGCAAAGGAGGCGCAGGGTTATTTACAGGGGATATCGCTGCTCTCGGATGGGAGCGAGCCAGACATCTCCAGTGAGGATAAATTCGCAGAATTTATAAAGGACCAGGAAATAGCCGCCTATGACAGTGACAGCACGTATTTCCGCTGGATTGCGGACGTGTCATTTAAGGAAAAGGGGGACGCGGCCAATGCAGCCATCGCGGCGCGGTTTGAAGCTAATCCCAAGAACGTGCAGATAAAGAAAGCGGATGGGACGGACGGGACTGCGGCGGATTTAGCAGGGTTTGGCGTGCCAGAGGGGATTTCCGTGGAGGAGCGGTGTGCCGGCGGCGCGGTTAAGAAGCTCTTGGTTACTTATGGGCAGGGAAGCGTGACGCTCTTTTCGGAATATAATGTGCGTACCGTGCTTGGGGCCGCGGCGACAAAGGTGACGGGCAAGGATGGGCAGCCAGTTGACATGGTCCTGCTGCCCAGCGCTTAGTGTTGCATAACGCCGACCGAAGAAGGGTTTACAGTTTACGGAGGCGGTTACGGGCATGGCATTGGCATGAGCCAGAATGGGGCAAACGGCATGGCGAAAGCCGGCATGGATTATGTGCAGATACTAACGAAGTTTTATCATGGTATTGATATTGAAAACGTATATAACGAGGAAGAGTGATGGTTTGGAGAATAATAGCAAGCCTGCGTGCTTTTATAGGGAAATGCAGAAAGGATAATATCAGCGCATTTGCGGCTCAGTCGGCATTTTTCATTGTATTGTCCCTGATACCCTTTATCATATTGTTTATTTCCCTGGTGCAGTATACGCCGGTAACAGAGGGGATGATCCTTAATATGGTCCACCGCGTGATGCCCACGTATATTTCCCCATTTTTGATTGGGATTATCCATGAAATGTACAATAACTCCGTGGGGCTGGTGTCTGTTGCGGCAGTGGTGGCGGTATGGTCTGCGGCCAAGGGGATTCAATACTTAATGGGTGGGCTGAACAGCGTGTATGACATTGAGGAGACGAGGAATTGGGTTTTCCTGCGTTTTAGGGCAAGCCTGTATACCTTGATATTAGTGATTGCCATTGTGGCGTCGCTGACGCTGATGGTGTTTGGCAACAGCCTGCAATACCTGATTGTCCAGTACCTCCCGATTGTGGCGCATATTACGCAGGCAATCTTAAGCATGCGTTCCTTAATTCTCTTGGCAATTTTTATCCTGTTTTTTGCCGTGCTGTTTAAAATGCTGCCAAACCGCAAAGCGTCGTTTAACAGCCAAATCCCGGGCAGCGTCATGGCGGCTGTGGGGTGGTCGCTTTTATCTTTCGGGATATCGGTTTATGTGGACTATTTCAATGGGTTTTCCATGTACGGCAGCCTGACGACGATTATTTTGGTGATGCTGTGGCTGTATTTCGGCATATATATCCTGCTGGTTTGCGCGGAATTCAACAGCATTTATGAAACGTACCGGGCAAAGCGGACAGGGGAGCTTGTGGATGAGGCGTGAAGTGAATCAAATATCCATGCCCGGGATGAAAAAACACTTGCAGTTTGGAAAAACTCGTGATAAAATAATACGCGGACGTAACAGGCCAGCTTGTCGGTTTGTTACACGCGAATAATAGCCAAAGGCAAAGAAGGTGTTTATGTACCAGCGGATTGACGGGGTAACAGGAAGTCAATGTGCCGTACATCAGTAAGGATCTGTACTGCTCACAGAGAGAGAGGGCCGTCGGCTGTAAGCCCCCTCAGTAAAGGCAGCTCCCGAATTTCCCACCGAAGCCGCATATCTGAACATTGGTTCTTAGAAGATATAAGTAGGATATGACGTTTTTGCACGTTAC
>CATLBW010000194.1 GCA_949879775.1 uncultured Lachnospiraceae bacterium | reverse complement strand
CAGGATATCCCTAAAGGGAAGGTTTTTGATATCATGAAAGCCTTAAAAGGCGTTAAAGTGCAGGCGCCTGTCCATATCGGCGACGTGGTTGTGAGCAATGTGGCGGGTACTGGCGTAGACGTCATTGCTACGAAAAATGTATTGTAAGACAAGCTCAAAAACCCCTACGTATCATAACATAATGCAGGAGGGGTTTTTATGCGTCTTTGTGAATTACGGGAAAAAGAAGTCATTAATATCTGTAACTGTGAATGTCTGGGATTTGTGGTTGACGTGGATATAGACGAATGCACCGGCATGGTCCTGGCGCTGATTATCCCGGGCTGCGGCAAATGCTTTGGGCTGTTTGGCAGGGGGAGCGACCTTGTAATTCCCTGGAAGCAAGTTGTTAAAATCGGCCCGGATATTATTCTGGTGGAAATTCCGCCGCCGCCCCCAAAATAAGATGAATAGTTAAATAAAAATGTTCCATACTAAAAATATAGAAATTTCTGTGGCAGCCTGTCAAAAGATATGTTTTGAAAGAATATACGGGCAGGCTGCCGCGAATTACGATACTTTTAGGAGGAAGATTTATGAAAAAGAAGATGGTATCCATCCTGCTGGCGGCGTCATTGGCGGCAACCCTGTTGGCAGGGTGCGGGACTGGGAATGGCAATGGGAATGGCACAAATGATAATACCGCAGGAGATAATGGGGCCGCAGGCAGCGAAGACGGCGGTGACGCGGCGGGAGGCGGCACAAAAGATAACGGCGGAGCCATCGTGGGTGAAGAGGAGGGTTCCGTGTATTACTTGAATTTCAAGCCGGAACAGGCCCAGCAGTGGAAGGATTTGGCAAGGGAATACAGCGATGAGGCAGGGGTCCCTGTCACCATAGAGACTGCGGCTTCCGGGACTTATGAATCTACGCTGAAATCAGAGATGGCAAAGAGCGATGCCCCCACGCTGTTTCAGGTGAATGGGCCTGCGGGGCTGGCTTCTTGGAAAGATTACTGTTATGACTTGAAGGACAGCGCCGTTTATAAGAATTTAAAAAGCGATGATTTCGCATTAATCAGCGATGATGGGCAGGTGCAGGGCATCGCCTATGTGATTGAGACGTATGGCTTGATTTACAATAAGGATATTATAGACGATTACTGCGAGATGGATGGGGCGAAAATTAAGGATGTTTCCGAGATTAACAGCTTTGCCAAGCTCAAGGAAGCAGCGGACGATATGCAGGCGAAGAAGGACGAGCTGGGCATTAAGGGCGTGTTTGCCTCAGCGGGCATGGATTCTTCCTCGGACTGGCGGTTTAAGACCCATCTGGCGAACATGCCGATTTACTTTGAATACCAGGACGAAAATGTTGCCACCACGGATGCCATTAAGGGAACCCATCTGGACGCCTATAAAAATATCTGGGACTTATATATTACAGATTCTACCGTGGAGCCGACGATGATTTCCGGCATGACCGGGGAGGATGCGGCTGCAGAGTTTGCCATGGGGGAAGCCGTATTCTACCAGAACGGCACCTGGGCATATCAGGATATCACCGGCAATGAAGTGGATGACGACGATATGGGCATGCTGCCGATTTATATCGGCGTTGGCGACGAGGCGAACCAGGGGCTTTGCACAGGGTCTGAAAATTACTGGTGCGTCAATAAAAACGCTTCTGAGGATGACATCAATGCAACGCTTAACTTCCTTGAGTGGGTAATAACCAGTGACAGAGGGCGCGAAGTCTTCCGTGACGAGATGGGGTTTGTGACCCCGTTTAGCACATTTACGGACGAGTATATGCCGGAAAATCCCCTTGTGGATGCGGCTAACGACTATATCGACAGTGGGAAGACGTCAGTTCCCTGGGTATTTTCCACGATCCCTTCCGAGGGTTGGAAAAATGGGGTAGGCAGCGCATTGCTTGAGTACGCCCAGGGGACCGGGGATTGGGACGCTGTGAAGGACGCGTTTGTGGAAGGCTGGGCGTCTGAATACAGCGCGGTAAACCAGTAACAAAGCTGCCGGGGGGTGGTTTGGCCACCCCTTGCAGGCAATTTTATGGGAGGCAATTATGCAGAAATCATTAAAAAGGTATTTTCCAGTTTTTGCATTTCCGACATTGGCAGCTTTTACCATAGGGTTTTTTATCCCCTTTGTGATGGGCATTTACCTGTCCTTCTGCAAGTTCACAACGGTGACGGACGCAAAATTTATAGGCATTGGGAATTATCTGAAAATATTATCAGACAGGACGTTCTTGCATTCGCTCTGGTATACCGCGGCGTTTACGATTGTGTCAATGGTGTTGATTAATGTTTTGGCATTTACGGTGGCAATGCTTTTGACAAAAGGAATCCAGGGGACGAATGCATTCCGCACGGTATTTTTCATGCCTAACCTGATTGGCGGCATCGTGCTTGGCTATATCTGGCAGCTTCTGTTAAACGGCATACTGGCAAATTTCCAGAAAACGCTGACCTACAATTCTGCTTATGGGTTCTGGGGGCTGGTGGTGCTCATGTGCTGGCAGCAGATTGGTTATATGATGATTATCTATATTTCCGGGATTCAGAATGTCCCGGGGGAACTGATTGAGGCGGCAAAGATTGACGGGGCGAGGCCGGCGCAGATATTGTTCCATGTGACAATCCCCATGGTGATGCCGTCCATCACCATCTGCACCTTCCTTACGCTGACGAATGGCTTTAAGCTGTTTGACCAGAACCTTGCGCTGACGAACGGCGAGCCTTCGAGCATGTCGGAGCTTTTGGCATTGAACATTTTCAACACGTTTTATGGAAGGACGGGTTATGAGGGAGTGGGCCAGGCAAAGGCGGTTATTTTCTTTATATTGGTGGCGCTGATTGCCATTATCCAGACGAGGCTTACAAGGACGAAGGAGGTGCAGCATTAATGGGCGTAAGGAAAGCAAAACACGGCTTTGCGTGGAGCATATTTTTTGCCCTGCTGTCAGCGGCATGGGTATTTCCAATCTTGCTGGTGATTGTCAATTCATTTAAGAAAAAAGTCTATATCAGCCGCAAGCCGTTTGAGATCCCCATTGGCAAAATGTTTGTGGGGTTTGAGAATTACCTAAGGGGGATTGAGAAAATCCAGTTCTTTGACGCACTCAAAAACTCCTTGTTTATCACGGTGTGCTCAGTGGCAGTGATTATACTGTGCACCTCCATGTGCGCCTGGTATATTTCCAGGGTAAAGTCGCCATTTTCCACCGGTATGTACTATTTATGCCTTTTTTCCATGATTGTCCCTTTCCAGATGGTCATGTTTACATTGTCAAAATTGGCAAATATGTTGCATTTATACAATCCAGTTGGTATTATATTAGTGTATCTGGGATTTGGCGCAGGGCTGTCTGTATTTATGTTCTGCGGGTTTGTCCGGGGCATCCCCCTGGAAATCGAGGAGGCGGCGATGATAGACGGGTGTACGCCAATCCAGACTTTTTTTCAGGTGGTGTTCCCTATTTTGAAGCCTACCTGTATCACAGTAGCGATCCTGCAGGCGATGTGGATTTGGAATGATTATCTCCTGCCGTACTTGGTGTTGGATATCAAGCGGTTTAAGACGGTTCCCATTGCCATCCAATACTTGCGGGGCGGTTATGGCTCTGTGGATATGGGGGCGATGATGGCGATGCTTGTCTTAGCGATTATCCCGATTGTGGTATTTTATATTTTCTGCCAAAAATATATTATTGAAGGCGTGGTGGCAGGCGCCGTAAAAGGTTAGCGCGCCTTTGCATTTTGCAGGAATAAGGCGCAGCGCACCAGTGTACTGTATCATTCACATTCAGCCAAACCTACTTGTCTATTCGCTCATCTGCTACGTTAGATTTTCTAGCCGTAGCCACCGCTACGCCGTCGAAAATCTGCCTTGCAGAGGAGCGAATATTCTG
>CATLBW010000193.1 GCA_949879775.1 uncultured Lachnospiraceae bacterium | reverse complement strand
AGCGGCCGCACATTCCAGGGAATTTGTCAAGCCCCTTTTTTTAACATAAAAATGGTTAGACCTCATAAAAAGAATCTAACCATTTCAGGCAGTTCGTTACTAACTTAATGACATTGGTTCACTCCGTTCACAGTAACATTCGCAAATCCATGTAAAATTCGCTTCGCGAATGGGATTTGCTCACACCTGAATCATTTTCTTACGGACTTTGCAGTAAATGCAAAGTCCTGTGTGAACAGTAACCGTGAAAGTGTACTTCTGCCAGGAAGAAACGTTTCCTACTTGCATACACTGGAAAAAGGTTCTATTATTAATAGTAACGACAAAACAGAGGAGGTCGGTAATTTATGAAACGAATCTTTCTAATTGTATTGGACAGTGTGGGCATCGGGGAAATGCCGGACGCCGCTGACTTTGGAGATGAGGGGAGCAACACTTTGCGGGCGGCCTCTACAAGCAAGTATTTTTCCATGCCCAATATGGGGAAGCTGGGGCTTTTCCATATTGACGGCGTAAAGATAGGGAAACCCGAAGCGCTGCCCCTAGGGGCGTATGCCAGGATGGCGGAGGCTTCTAAGGGGAAAGATACGACGATTGGGCATTGGGAGATAGCAGGGGTAATCTCAAAGCAGCCGCTCCCCACTTACCCCAAGGGGTTCCCGGAAGAGATTATACAAGAGTTTTCGCAAGTAACGGGGCGCGGCGTGCTCTGCAATAAGCCGTATTCCGGGACGGAGGTAATCAAGGATTATGGCAGGCAGCACATGGAGAGCGGGGACTTGATTGTCTATACCTCTGCGGATTCCGTATTCCAGGTGGCAGCGCATGAAGGGATTGTCCCGGTTGACGATTTGTATGGGTATTGCCGGTTGGCACGGGAAATATTGACAGGCAGGCATGGCGTGGGCAGGGTGATTGCGCGGCCGTTTGAGGGAGAGCCGGGCAATTTCAGCAGGACGGTGCGTCGGCATGATTTTTCACTGGCGCCGCCTAAGGATACGATGCTTGACCTGCTGAAAGGGCATGGGAAAGAAGTTTTAGGCGTTGGCAAAATCTACGATATTTTTGCCGGCAGGGGTTTGACGGATTATGTGAGGACCAGCGGCAATGCGGACGGCATAGACAAGACGCTTGCTTACATGGAGCGTGAATTTGAAGGTTTGTGTTTTGTGAACCTTGTAGATTATGATATGCTCTATGGGCACAGGACTGATGTGGAAGGGTATGCAAAAGCGCTGACTTATTTTGATGGGAGGCTGCCGGAAATCCTGCATAAAATGAAAGACGAAGATATCCTGATGATTACTGCGGACCATGGCTGCGACCCATCTACGCCGTCCACGGACCATTCCCGGGAATATACGCCGCTTGTGATGTATGGGAAAAATGTCCCCGCGGGGCGTAACTTTGGCACCAGGCCGACGTTTGCCGACATTGGCGCTACGGCGCTTGCCTATTTTGGCATTGAGCCGCAGATTGACGGACAAAGCTTGCTGGAGGAGTAAAATGAAAGCAAAATCTTATGAAATTGATATGTGTAACGGCCCACTGTTTCCCAAAATCCTGGCATTCTCGATCCCTTTGATGCTTTCTGGTATTCTGCAGCTTTTGTTTAACGCTGCGGATATGGTAGTTGTGGGAAGGTTTGCCGGGAATACGGCGCTGGCTGCGGTAGGCGCCAACGCGGCGTTAATCAATTTGCTGACAAATCTCTTTATCGGTTTTTCTGTAGGGGCAAATGTGTTAGTGGCGCAGTTTTACGGCGCTGGTAAAGAGCGGGACATGAGCGAGACAGTGCACAGCGCTGTTTTATTGAGCCTGTTTTGCGGCGGTATTTTATTGGCATTGGGGATTATGGCTGCGCCGCAGATATTGGTCCTCATGGGGACACCGACCGATGTCCTGGGCCAGGCGGTATTGTATATCCGTATCTATTTTGTAGGGATACCGGCGCTTCTTCTGTACAATTTTGGCAGCTCAATCCTGCGGGCTGTCGGGGATACCAAGCGTCCGTTGTACTATTTGATGGCGGCAGGGATTATCAATGTGGTCCTAAACCTGATTTTTGTCATTGGCTGCGGGCTTGGGGTGGCAGGCGTCGCTTTGGCGACCGTAGTGTCCCAGTGCATATCCGCGTTGTTGGTATTGCGGTGCATGATGCGCATGGAGGGAGGCTGCCGGGTCGAGATTAAGAAGCTTAAAGTAAACCGCGAGAAGATGTTACAAATCATGCGGATTGGCTTTCCGGCAGGGCTGCAGGGGACAGTATTTTCTTTATCAAACGTGTTAATCCAGTCCTCCGTCAATTCTTTTGGCTCTGTGGCGGTAGCAGGCAACACGGCAGGGCAGAATATAGAGGGATTCATTTATATGGCGATGAATACGTTCCATCAGACGGCGCTTAGCTTTTCCAGCCAGAATTTCGGCGCGGGCAATTATAAGAGGATTGGCAGGGTGTTTTTGGAATGCCTGGGCCTGGTGACGTTTGTAGGGCTTTCCCTAGGCTGGCTGGCTTACCTTTTTGGCAATCAGCTTCTGGGCATTTATTCTTCAGACCCACAGGTGATTGAAGTGGGGCTTTTGCGGATGTCCGTCATCTGTACCATGTACTGCCTGTGCGGGATTATGGATGTGACTGTAGGTGAGCTGCGTGGGATTGGCTGTTCCGTGCTGCCGATGGTCGTGTCTGTGCTGGGTGTCTGCGCGTTCCGCGTTTTCTGGATTTTCACGGTTTTCCAGCAGCATAGGAGCTTGTGGGCATTATATATTTCCTATCCGGTATCATGGGTCTTGACAGCGGCTGTGAATATGGTATGCTTTATGCTGGTCCGTAAGAAGCAGAAGGAAATGATGCGGGCATAGGGATAAAGGCTATGCGGGGCGCAAGGAAAGGTTTTCGGCTGCTTTTAAGGGATTCAAGGTTCATTATGCTGAAATGGAATTAGAAAGTGAGGAGTTATTTTGGCGGATTTACAAAAGGAAATAGAAAAGCGCAGGACATTTGCCATCATATCGCACCCGGATGCCGGGAAGACGACTTTGACGGAAAAGTTTTTGCTGTACGGCGGGGCAATCAACCTGGCAGGCTCTGTTAAGGGGAAGGCCACGGCAAGGCATGCGGTCTCTGACTGGATGGAGATTGAGAAGGAGAGGGGGATTTCCGTCACCTCTTCCGTATTGCAGTTTAATTATGGCGGTTACTGTATCAATATCCTGGACACGCCGGGGCACCAGGATTTCTCAGAGGACACCTACCGTACGCTGATGGCGGCTGATTCAGCGGTGATGGTGATTGATGGCTCTAAGGGTGTGGAGGCGCAGACGAGGAAGCTGTTTAAAGTATGCGTGATGCGCCATATCCCGATTTTTACCTTTATCAATAAGATGGACAGGGATGCGAACGATACCTTTGATTTGCTCGATGAGATTGAGAAAGAGCTTGGCATTGCAACCTGCCCCATCAATTGGCCGATAGGTTCCGGCAAGAATTTTAAGGGAATCTATGACAGGAATACGAAAGAAGTCATGACGTTCGCCGATACCTTAAAAGGCACTAAGGAGGGCGTCCAGCATAATATAGGCATTGAGGTGCCAGAACTGGAAGAGGAGATTGGCGCAGATTATAAGGAAACGCTGTTGGAGGAAATTGAGCTGTTAGACGGGGCAAGCGCGGAGTTTGATATGGATTTGGTTGCGAAAGGCGAGCTTTCTCCAGTATTCTTCGGCTCGGCATTGACGAATTTCGGTGTGGAGACCTTTTTGCAGCATTTCCTGCAAATGACGTCTTCACCATTGCCCAGGAAGGCGGATATTGGGGAAATTGACCCATTTTCCACAGATTTTTCTGCCTTTGTCTTTAAAATCCAGGCAAATATGAATAAGGCGCACAGGGACAGGATTGCCTTTATGCGTATTTGTTCCGGGAAATTTGAGGCGGGCATGGAAGTGAGCCATATCCAGGGAGAACGCAAGCTGCGCCTT
>CATLBW010000192.1 GCA_949879775.1 uncultured Lachnospiraceae bacterium | reverse complement strand
GCCCATTAGGGCGTTCCTTGTTACTGCGCTGCTCTGTGCGCACAGAGGTATGCCCATTAGGGCGTTGCTTATTTTTTGGCATCTTGTCCTCTCCCCATACTTTCTATTATTCCCAGCATCACAAACAGGTAGGGGGTTAAAAATACGGTCGGGTTATTGACAAGCCCCTGCGCCATATAACTGCAAACTACAATTACCCCCAAAACCAAAGACGGCCTGGCAGGGACCTTCTTCGCCGATTTTACGGCCATGCTAATGAGAAGCCCAAAATAACCGACGACGCCCAGCACGCCCATGGTGGTAAGGATCTGCATCAGCTCATTATGGGCGTCCACCAGCAGCGCGCCCCCAAAGTACTGCGAAGCTTCCGTCCCGCAATACTGCTGGATAAACATATGAAAATAATTTACGCCATAACCGGTAATCTTATCCCACAGCGGTAAACCAAGCCATGCCTCCACCGTAATCCGCCAGATATAGCCCCTGCTGCTCCCCCATGCATCCTGCAGCCGCAAATGTTCCAACACAGAAAACGTACCTTCCCAGGCAGAACGGTTTAAATTTGCGGCGGCAAAAAGCAGAATACCCAAACATGCCGCAGCCGCTACCATAATAAAAACAATTTTTCTAATCTTGCCATACGAAAGCCCTTTACCTGATTTCTCCCTGCGCCAAACAAAAAATAGGGTGCCTGCAATCAGTATGCCCGCCGCTGCCAGCAGATATCCATTAAGCATAACCTCATGCTGTAAGCTGTTCCCCTTGAAGTTCAGGAACATATAGGTCCTGTACCCTACAGAATCCGCAATAGCCATAATCGCTTTGAGACAAACGCTGCTTGCCCAGAAAAAAATGCAGATTTGCAAAAACCTTAACATCCGCTCATGGGTGCACAGCGCAAACCACAGCAGTATTAACATTGACACAAAAAGGCCCAGCACCCAGCTCTGGCTGCCGGTACAATAACAGGCATGGAAGCCTATTGCCAGAAAAACGCCTGACGCCGCCCTCAGGTACTTGTCCTTTGCCACAAAATAAAGCGCCATGCCAGCCGGGACTACCATGCACATATAGCCGGCGCAGGCGTTGATATTGCCAATTGTGCTGATAAATCCCCCATGCTGTTCCGCCGCAAGGTTTTTGTACATGCCCAGGGGGTCGATTGCCCAAAAGTTGAGGATTGCCAAAACACAAACCAACACATTAGCAGCCAAAAACACCCAAGCCGCCCATTTTCCCAAATTCAGGTATTTCCCAAGGATGAGGTACATAGAGATACACAAAAGCCATACCATCGTCCCAAGCTTCCTGCCCTCTAAGCCCATCCAGGATTCTTGCGGGTTAGCGGAGAACGCTGTTGCGATAAGCAGCCCCACCGTAAAGACCGCCGCAAACTTGGCCGTCACCGGCAAATTGCCAAGCCACTGCCTCATGGCCTGTGCTTTCCCAAGCTTCTGCTCCTCTTTTTCCACCTGTATTTTTCTCTTGAGCCTCTTATTTTCCTCCTGCATCTTCTCTTTATAGCGCTGCATCCAATCCATGAAGAGAAACAGGGCCGTTGCCACAAGCAGCCCAATGGAACATACACGGAAAAAATTAAGCTTGGCGCTTGACATATCGATATAATTATCCTGATAATACAGCGGAAAAAGACCAAGCATAAATATGACAGACAGCGCCGCCGCTCCTTCCAGGAATATGTACATCACGCTTTTCTTCCGCTCCATTTCACCCTCCACCTTTATATTTCTATCTTCTTTCCCACCTCCGGCAAAATACAGGCACTTCCCAAGCTTTCTTTTATTGCCGCAATGGCACGCATCCCCGTACAATGCACCGGCACAACAATATTAATCTTTAATTCCTTAAGCGCATGGATTGTCTTCTCCACACGCTGACAGTCACAGTTTTTCAAATGCATGCCTGCCACAAGGGCATGGATGCCCTTTCCGGGAAAAATGGCCTGCACATAGCGCAGGCAGTTGATAATCCCGGCATGGGCGCAGCCTGCGAAAACGCGCAGCCCCTCGTCCCCCTCAATCACCAAAATCTGCTCATCCTCCATCTTGTCAGCAAGCAGCTCATATCCCGGATGCTGCGCATCGGATTTCCAAAAACTATGCAACATGGGTTCAAAATGAGTTGTATATGGAATCTCCGAAAGCAGGTGCACGCCTTTTGCAATCTGCGTGGCTTTGCCCGAAAGCTTTCTGACATCCGCTTTCTTCTGCCAGCTCCCCTTGTCTTCCAGCCCAATATAATGAAGCTTCCTGGTATTAGGGTTTTCACTGTATTTTTTCTCAAATGCCTTTTCCTGCACATAGATTGGCGCGTTGCCCAATTCCTGCCAATGCTCCATGCCGCCGCCATGGTCATAATGCCCATGGCTTATAATAACGCCGTCCAGCCCCTTTATATCGATTCCCAGCTTCGCCGCATTATGCAAAAACACATTGCTCTGCCCGGTATCAAAAAGATACCTCTTCTTTCCAGCGTCAATAAGCAGGGACAGGCCATGTTCGCCCAAAAGCCCCCGCTTATATACCGTATTCTCTGTTAAAATAGTAACTTCCATAATCTCCTTTTCCCTTTATCAGCCTTCCACTGTAAGGTTATGCCGCCTCAACCTGCATCCCTAACTGTCCTTCTGCTCTTCCCTTGCCTGCAAGATTGCTTCATTCAAAGATAGCATCTTAGCGTCCAGCATGGATACGATTCCCGCGCATTCACGCAAATCCCGGCTAATATATTCCGGCGCGTCGCCCTCAAATTTGTAATAGATTTTATGCTCTAAGCTTGCCCAGAAATCCATGGCAATCGTACGGATCTGAATCTCGACTTTCGTATCAATCACACGGTCCGTCAAGAAAATAGGCACCGTCACAAGCATATGGTAGCTCTTGTAACCGCTGTCTTTAGGATTCTTAATGTAATCCTTGACAGAGACCACCGTAAGGTCATTCTGCCTGCCAATCATTTCAGCCAGCCGGTAAATGTCCGATGTAAAAGAACACACAAGCCGGATTCCTGCAATATCATTCACATGGTTGACCATATTCTCAATCGTACTTTCGTAATGGTTCCTCTTGAGTTTTTTGACAATGCTCTCCGCCGTCTTGATTCTTGATTTGATATATTCAATGGGATTGTAATTGTGTATATGGCGAAACTCATCATTCAAAATTTCCAGCTTCGTCCCCACCTCTTTTAAGGCGGAATTATATAGAAAAATTACGGTCTCCCAGCTTTCTACACCTTCACTGAATTTGTCTGCCACGTCCATATTTCCCATTTCCTTTCTTGCCTGCCTGATGCCGGCAGCAGGCTTACTGGGCATCCGGCCTGCTGTCTAATACCTTATCTATCGTGACCAGTTTCACACAAGTTACAAAAATTTCCGTTGCCGTCCTTAGCTCCTCTAACGTTGGATAAGAAGGGGCAATACGGATGGTGGAATCCTTGGGGTCTTTCCCATATGGGTAAGGCGCGCCCGCCGGCGTCATAGTGACCCCTGCCTCTTTCGCTTTTGCCACAATTGCTTTTGCACAGCCTTCCATTGCCTCAAAGGCCATGAAATACCCTCCCTTGGGGGCTACCCAGCTTCCAGCGTCCCTGCCTGCAAGCTCCCTCTCAAAGGTATCTATAATCATTTCAAACTTAGGACGCAAAATATCTGCATGCTTCCTCATATGCTCCGTCATGCCATGGATATCTTTGAAAAACCTCACGTGCCGAAGCTGGTTCACCTTATCATGCCCTATGGTCTGCACCTGGAGCTGTTTTTTAATGTCTACCAGGTTATTCTTAGACGTAGCGATTGCCGCAACGCCGGAACCTGGGAAACTGATTTTGGATGTGGAGCAGAACTTATATACCATATCAGGGTTGCCTGCACGCTTGCACTCAGCAAGGATTTCCACCAGATGGTCCTGGTCAATGTCATACAGATGATGCACGCCGTAAGCATTATCCCAATAAATCCGGAAATCTTCTGC
>CATLBW010000191.1 GCA_949879775.1 uncultured Lachnospiraceae bacterium | reverse complement strand
ATGATCATATGTACCTTTTCGTCTAAGTCGCCCTCTTTCTGGAACTCGCAAAGCTTATCCCAAGCTTCCTGCCCGTTGCTGTTGACAATCAGCTTCGTATATCCCGCTTTCTTGAGGCAGTCGGTAATCAGCTTAGACAGCAGCGGCGAATCCTCCGCAATTAAAATAGGGGCATCGCTTCTGTTACGTTCTCCCAGGTTCTCTAAGTCAGAAACCTGTAATCCAGTCTCCGGGCTGATATCTGTTACAATCTTCTCAAAGTCCAGGATAACAATCAATCTGTCTTCCAGTTTGATAACGCCGGTCGACACCCCGCTCTCCTCTATATTGATTGTTGAGTCCGGCTTAATGATATCCGCCCAGGAAAGCCTGTGAATTCCGCACACCTCATCCACATGGAACGCAATGTTTAATTTATTGAAATTCGTAATGATGAATAAGCCATCCCCCTCAATATCCGGCAGCGCCAGGCAATGCCGAAGATTAATTACTGTAATCATTGTGTCTCTCGGCATAAATATGCCTTCCACACATGGGTGGGCATTCGGGATCGGAGTAATTGGCTGATAGGTTAATATCTCTCGGATCTTTGCCACATTTATTCCATAATGATTGCCAGCCAGGGTAAATTCAAGCACCTCCAGCTCATTTGTTCCATTCTCTAAAAGAATATTTGTATCCATAATAGTCACTCGCTCCTCTCCGGTATTCTTCCGTTTCTCTCCATTTCTATAATTATAGCACATATTTTCAGAAAAATATACAAATATTTTTAGTTTTTTAGATTTATTTTAGAATGATTTCATTATCCTCGCCATTTAGCTTGACGCTTAGCTGCAATGAGGAAATATTCTCCGCCGCTGACTCAGGCACCTCAAACATCAGGATCATCGCCTCCGTCTGCCCAGGGTCCAACGTGCCTTTATAAGTGGACAGGTCATTTGTCAGTATTGTCGTCTGGTTGGGGAATCCCGTTTCCCCATTCAGGCTTAGGGTAAAGCCTGGCTGCTTCGACAGTAAGTCGCACTCCGCCGCCTTGCTCCCCGTGTTCGTCATATTAATATTAAGCATCAGGAGCACATTGCCCTGGGAGGCATCCAGTGAAAACGCTTCCCCCTGCTTATAATTGGCTGCCGTGGAATAATCATGGTAAGAAAATTCTATTCCAGGTACAGACAACGCCTCTTCTAACGTAAGCTGCTTTGGCCCCTCCGGCGAAGCTGCATCCTTTGGCTCCTCCTTCGCTTGCCCCGGCTGCTTGCCATCTTCCTTTTCTTCTTCCGGCTCCTTGTCATCCTGCTTCTCTTCCGGCTGCTTCTCCTTTGGCTCGTCCTCTTCCGCAGGCTCCTCCTCATCCGGGTATATCGCCGTCATCCCCTCCTGCTGGTAATTGTTATGCTTTGCAAGGATTCCGGCAGAATAATTAACTACAATGGACTCTTCATCCTCCGTCAACGGCAGCACACTATCCCCGCATCCGGCAAAGAACATTGCTGCCGCGACCAATACCGCTCCTATTTTTACGATATGTTTCATACATCAGTCTCCTTTTTCGTTGTACTACGTTGTACTAGACGCTTTACATAGCAAATGCCAGGGCAAGCTGTATATTGCCTGATTGCCCTGCCCTTTGCTCGCTTAACAGTATTTTAACATTATTTATCCCTAAGGGCAACTATATTTTCACCCCGATTCTCTGCATTCCTCCCTCCATCTACCCTGCTGTCCAGCTCAAACCAGAACTTCACGCCGTTATCCTCATTGCTGACGCCGCACTCCTGATGGAAAGAATCCATAATCGCCTTGACAATCGACAAGCCGATTCCGCTTCCCCCGTATTCCCGGGTCCTCGCCTTGTCCACCTTATAAAATTTATCCCAGATATGCACAAGCTCTTCCTCGGGTATGCAAGGTCCCGTGTTAAACACTTCCACCCTCACGGTGTCCTCTTTCGGGATTACGGAGACTTCAATTTTTTTCTCGTTGTCCGCATAATGTATGGCATTGCTGATATAATTTGTCAGCACCTGCTCCGTCTTAAACTCATCCGCCCATACATATACCGGGCCCTGCGCATGGATTGACAGGCCAATCCCACCCTGCTCACGCAGGATTGCCGTGGCGTTTGAGACCCCCTGTATCACTTCGAGCAGGTCAAACCTCTCAAACACCACCTGTTCGCCCCCAGACTCCAACTGGTTCAACGTCAGCAGGCTCTTGACCAGGGAATTCATCTTGTCTGCTTCATCCATAATAACCTCACAGTAAAAGTCACGGCTTGCCTCATCATCATTGATGCATTCCTGCAGCCCTTCCGCATATCCCTGGATAAGCGCAATCGGCGTCTTCAATTCATGTGAGACATTGGAGATAAATTCCTTGCGCATCTCATCAATCTCTGTCTTTCTCTCAAGATCTGTCTGCAACTCGTTATTGGCGCTTTTAAGCTCAGAAATCGTCTTTTCCAACGTTTCTGAAAGCTGGTTCATATGGTCGCCCAATAAATTGATTTCATTTTCACCCTTGCCGTGGAACTTGGCGTCAAAATCAAGGTTTGTCATCCGCTTGGAAATATCCGCAAGCTGCAGGATAGGGTTTGTAATCCTTTTCGTCACTATATAGATAATCACCGCGCACAGGACTACCATCGTCACGCCCACATACGCGAGGAACCGGTTGGCAATGTCCACGCTTTCCTTGATGCTTTCAACCGCAGTGCGCATCAAAATCATATTCCCGTTCTGCAGGCTCCCCCAAAGCATCAGGTAATCCGTCTTAAGCCTGCTGTCCTTTGTCTTTGCTATCACATACTCCTGCGTGTTCTTCAAAATCCGGGCATGTTTGTCTTCTGTGTGGAAAATAAGCCCCAGGAACTGGAATAAAAAATTCTCATCATTGCCTACGTTTGACTGGATAATCGTGCGGTCGGACTTAATAATCATCAGGGAAATGCCGCTGTTGCTGCATCTTTTCTCCAGCCTAATCAAAAAATCGTCCCCATCCGTCCTGCCCTTTTCGCTCTCCTCATACACCATGTCAAAAGTGCCAAGCAGCGTCTTTTGCTTATTCTCAATATAATAGGACTCCAAAAGCGTCGTATTAATAAACCAGCATAGCAGCACGGTTCCCGCTACTATGCTAATCATAATTGCCGTAATTTTCCTAGTGATGGAATGTCTCATGCCTCTACCTCAAACTTATAACCCATTCCCCATATAGTCTTAATATATTCCCCTTTATCTCCCATTTTGCTGCGCAGCTTTTTCACATGGGTGTCAATGGTCCTGGCATCCCCAAAATAATCATAATTCCAGACATGGTTTAAAATCTTCTCCCGGGACAGGGCAATGCCCTTATTCTCAATAAAATAGGTAAGCAGCTCAAATTCCTTGAAACTTAGCTCTAACTCCCTGCCGTCCACTTTCACCTGATGCCCCAGCCTGTCCACCGTAATGCCGCCAATCTCCAAAAGCTCTTCTTCGTTCTTGCCGACCCGCCGCAGGATTGCTTCCACCCGCGCCACCAGGATTTTAGGGCTGAATGGCTTGGAGACGTATTCATCCGCCCCGATGTCAAACCCCTGGAGCTCATCACTCTCCTCACCTTTTGCCGTCAGCATAATAATCGGGACCTTAGAAGATTCACGGATTTCCCTGCACACATCCCACCCGTTAATCTTAGGCATCATCACATCCAAAATTATCAGCGCAATATCCTTTATTTCATAAAATTTATTTAATGCATCCTCACCGTCCTCCGCCTCAACCACTTCAAACCCTTGTTTTACCAGAAAATCACGCACCAGCTTGCGCATCCTGCTCTCATCATCCACTACCAGTATTTTCAGTTTATCCATATCCCGACACACCTTTTCTTATTTTTTATAGAAGAACAAAGCGGACAAGTCCGCCTCAGCTCCCTAAATCCCTCATTCTTGAGAAACTTGGACGATTTGCTGCGCCGAGCACAATTGCGAAGCAATATTTTCCTCTTGTGCGAGTGCGCATATTGTTT
>CATLBW010000190.1 GCA_949879775.1 uncultured Lachnospiraceae bacterium | reverse complement strand
CCTTTCGTCTTATCCGTAATAATACCGCTGTCAAAATCGACTTCGACCTCATCTCCTGCCTCAATCCCTTTTGCCGCCTCTGGGCATTCGATGATAGGAAGCCCGATATTGATGGCATTGCGATAAAAAATCCTGGCAAACGTCTCAGCTATCACACAGCTTACGCCTGCGGCCTTGATGGCAATCGGCGCATGCTCCCTAGAAGAGCCGCAGCCGAAATTCTTGTCTGCGACAATCAAATCCCCCTCCTTTACCTTGTTCACAAACTCTTTGTCAATATCCTCCATGCAGTGCCCTGCCAATTCCTTAGGGTCGGAAGAGTTCAGGTATCTTGCCGGGATGATAACATCCGTATCCACATTATCTCCATACTTAAAAACTGCTCCATTGGCTTTCATGATTCATCCTCCTATTTAATGTACTGGCACGCGCCGCTTCGCGTCACCTGCCAAGTCGTCGGAAGGCATTCAGAAAATGCTACGCATTTGCCTTCCTCCTATTCTTCCGGCGCCGAAATCCTGCCGGTAACCGCGCTGGCTGCCGCCACCGCCGGGCTTGCAAGGTACACCTCTGACTCTACATGCCCCATACGTCCCACAAAGTTACGGTTGGTAGTGGAAATGCAGCGCTCACCCTCCGCTAAAATGCCCATGTAGCCGCCCAGGCAAGGCCCACAGGTCGGTGTGCTCACAATCGCCCCTGCTTCTATAAAAATCTTCAATAACCCCTCTTCCATCGCTTCAAGATAAATGCGCTGGGTTGCCGGGATTACGATGCAGCGGACACCATTTGCCACCTTCTTGCCTTTCATCACTGCCGCTGCCGTCCTAAGGTCGTCCAGACGCCCATTCGTACAGGACCCGATAACTGCCTGGTCTATCTTCACGTCACCAACTTCATCAATTGTCCTCGTATTCTCCGGCAGATGCGGGAAAGCGACCGTCGGCTTCAAGGAGCCAAGGTCAATGGTATATTCTTCATCATATTCCGCATCCTCATCCGCCTCATAAATCTTGTACGGCCTCCCAGAATGTTCTTTCATATAAGCCTCAGCCAGCGCATCCACCGGGAAAATCCCGTTCTTCGCCCCTGCCTCAATCGCCATGTTGGCAATTGTAAAACGGTCGTCCATAGAAAGGCTGCCAATCCCCTCGCCCGTAAATTCCAGGGACTTATAAAGCGCCCCGTCCACGCCAATCATGCCGATAATATGCAAAATCACGTCTTTTCCGCTGACCCACTTAGAGGGCTTCCCGACCAGGTTGAACTTTATGGCAGACGGCACCTTAAACCATGCTTTGCCTGTCGCCATCCCTGCCGCCATGTCAGTGCTTCCCACGCCGGTAGAGAATGCGCCCAACGCGCCATACGTGCACGTATGGGAATCTGCGCCGATAATCACATCCCCCGCCACGGTAAGCCCCTGCTCTGGGAGCAGCGCATGTTCAATCCCCATCTGCCCCACATCAAAATAATTGGAAATCTCATGTTTAGCGGCAAACTCACGGACACATTTACAGTGCTGCGCAGACTTAATATCCTTGTTCGGCGCAAAATGGTCCATCACCAGGGCAATCTTATCCTTATGGAATACCCCTTTGGCAGTGAATTTATCCATCTCATGGATTGCCACAGGGGAAGTGATGTCATTTCCCAAAACAAGGTCCAAATCCGCTTCGATTAACTGTCCCGCTTTCACTTCCGAAAGCCCTGCCGCCGCGGCAAGGATTTTCTGTGTCATTGTCATTCCCATATTCGAATCCTCCTTTTCTTTTCTACTTGCTATTCTAACACATAACGTAGTATAATAGAAATACATAATAAATATAATTATTATAATTTAAAGTTATGATTTAAGGGATAACGCAGGATTGCACCACGCAATTTTGCGAAAAACACGGAAAAAGGAGCATCGTATGGAGCATAACCTTTCCTCATACCGTATTTTTTACGCCGTTGCAAACAACGGCAATATATCGCGGGCCGCAAAGGAATTATATATCAGCCAGCCTGCCATTAGCAAGTCCATCCAAAAACTGGAAGACAGCCTGGGCGTCAAGCTTTTTACTCGCAGTTCCCGCGGCGTGGCAATGACCCCGGAAGGGGAGTTGCTTTATACCCATGTGAAATCTGCATTTGAGACTTTGACAATCGGGGAAGACCGGCTGCGCCGCTCCATCGCCTTAGGTATCGGGAACCTGGCAATTGGCGCCAGTTCTACCCTCTGTAAATATATCCTCCTGCCTTACCTAAAAGATTTTATCAAGCAATACCCGCACATTAACATTTCGATTGCCTGCCACTCTACGAACCACACACTGAAGCTCTTAGAAGACGGCAAACTTGACATAGGGCTTATTGGCAAGCCTGAGAACCTCAAAAATATAGAATTCCATCCGCTGCATGAAATAGAAGACATATTTGTGGCAACGCACGATTACCTCCACAACCTCCATGTGCGGGGCGTAACGCGCCAACATATCTTCCAAAGCTCCACGCTTCTGCTGTTAGACCGCGAAAACATCACGCGCCAGTACATTGACAGCTATTTTCAGGACCACCATATACTTTTGCACAACATCATTGAAGTCTCTAATATGGATTTATTGATAGAAATGGCAAAAACCAGCCTGGGCATCGGCTGCGTTATCCGCGATTTTGTCATAGAAGAGCTACAAACAGGGGTTTTAACGGAACTTCCCCTAAAGCATCCCATCCAAACACGCGAAATCGGTTTTGCCTACAACAAAAATACAAAAATTTCAAAATCCCTGGCACACTTTATCGAATTTTACGAGAATTACCCGCAAACACTCCCTATAACGCCAAGCGGTAATTCCATGTGACACCCTAATCCTATAAGATAAAATAGGGACCTCCAGGCAGCATAGGCTCTGCCCAGAGATCCCTTTCATAATTAATTCTTAGTTATTAATTAACTTATCCTCTTCGCTGTTCCAACTGTAAAGCTTGCGCACCTCTTTGCCAACTTCCTCAGAAGGATGCTCTGCTGCCAGCTTCCGCATAGCTTTGAAATGAACCTGACGGCCTGCCGGAGACATATCCAACAAGAACTCTTTGGCAAAAGAACCATCCTGGATGTCAGATAAAATCTTCTTCATCGCCTTCTTGGTGTCATCCGTAATAATCTTAGGCCCTGTGATATAATCGCCATACTCAGCAGTATTGGAAATGGAATATCTCATGCCTTCAAAGCCTGACTGATAAATTAAGTCGACAATTAACTTCATCTCATGGATGCACTCAAAATATGCATTTCTTGGATCATACCCTGCCTCAACCAGAGTCTCAAACCCAGCCTGCATAAGAGCGCATACGCCGCCGCAAAGAACTGCCTGCTCACCAAACAAGTCCGTCTCCGTCTCTGTCCTAAAGGTTGTCTCCAAAACGCCTGCCCTTGCACCGCCGATTCCCAATGCATATGCCAAAGCAATATCCTGGGCCTTGCCGCTTGCGTCCTGCTCTACTGCTACCAGGCAGGGAACACCCTTGCCAGCCTGGTATTCACTTCTCACAGTATGCCCCGGCCCCTTAGGAGCAACCATCGTCACATCAACATCCTTAGGCGGCACGATTGCGCCAAAATGAATGTTAAAGCCATGGGCGAACATCAACATATTCCCCGCTTCCAGGTTCGGCTCAATATCCCTCTTATACATGTCTGCCTGCAGCTCATCATTAATAAGGATCATAATGATATCTGCCTTCTTTGCCGCCTCATCCGCAGTAAATACCTCAAATCCCTGCGCCTCTGCCTTTGCCCAAGACTTGCTTCCCTTGTACAAGCCGATAATAACATTACACCCGGATTCCTTTAAGTTCAATGCATGCGCATGTCCCTGGCTGCCATAACCGATAACCGCGATTGTCTTTCCCTCTAATAAGGAAAGGTTGCAATCTTCCTGATAAAAAATCTTTGCCATGTATTTATCCTCCTCAATTTTAATGATTCCCCGGCAAATCAATGTAAAATTGCCGGACAAAAAGGAAAACGCCAAGCG
>CATLBW010000189.1 GCA_949879775.1 uncultured Lachnospiraceae bacterium | reverse complement strand
CCGGCAATGTCAATCGGCGTGATAATCGCCCGGTATCGGCTCACCTCGCCGGAAACAAACCCTAAAGTCTCCAGATTGACATTCTCCTTGGTGGAAAGAATCCCCAAAAGGCGCTCATTCAGGAGCGAATCAATAAACCCCCCTATGTCTCCGGTGATTAATTCCTGGATTTCTTCCGTCTGCCGGTTCCTGCCTATCCCCAAGACCTTCCCTTTCTTGCTGATTACCAGGATGTTGGAGTCTAATATTTCCGTCAGGACTTCACAAATATCGTTAAAGACAACTTTCGAGGAACTATTATTGTGAAGCAGCTTATTAATCTTCCTAGTCTTGTCTAATAACTGGACACTCATAAAGATACCTCCTGACTAAAAATCTCCCTCTACCCTGAAATTCCTCTTAATTGTAACACACTTCAACCCGCAAGACAACAACTTTCTGCTATTTTCGGCATCTTCAGCTTTAATTTTCTTGTTTTTTCTGTTTCTCCCTCACAAATCCGCATTGATTGTCTGCACATGCCAGCTTATTCCCCTTTTCTACCATATATCCGCCGCACTGGGGGCATTTCTCCTGGGAAGGCCGCTGCCATGACATGAAATCGCACTCCGGGTTATCCTCGCAGCCATAATATTTCCTGCCTTTTTTCGTCTTGCGCAAAACGACTTCTTTCCCGCATTTGGGGCATTGTACGCCAATTTTTTCCAGATACGGCTTCGTGTTGCGGCATTCCGGGAATCCCGGGCATGCCAGGAACCTGCCATGCGGGCCGTATTTAATCACCATGTTGCGGCCGCACTGGTCGCAAACCACATCCGTGACCTCGTCATGGATTTCCACCTTTTCCAATTCTTTCTCCGCCACCTGCACCGCTTCATCCAAATCAGGGTAAAAATTCCTCACAACCGTCTTCCAATCGACATTCCCCTCCGCCACCTTATCAAGCAGGGATTCCATATTAGCCGTAAACTGCTCATCCACAATCGTAGAGAACGCCTCTTTCATGATGGAATTCACCACCTCGCCAAGCTCCGTCACATAAAGGTTTTTGTTCTCCTTCGTCAAATACCTCCTGGCAAGCAGCGTCGTAATCGTGGGCGCATAGGTGCTGGGGCGCCCGATGCCCAATTCTTCCAATGTCTTTACCAGGGAAGCCTCTGTAAAATGCGCCGGGGGCTGGGTAAAATGCTGCTTTTCATTTAGCTCTTTCATTTCCAGCTTGGTCTGCGTGTCAATTGATTTGAGCAAAACATTGTTCACGCTCTTTTCATCATCATCACCCGTATACACCGACAGGAACCCTTCAAATACGACTTTAGAGGCGGACACATGGAAACGGTACTTGCCCGCCCCGATTTTGACGGAAGTTGTCTCGTATTCAGCGCTCGTCATGCGGCTTGCCGTAAACCTGTTCCAAATAAGCTGGTATAAACGGAACTGGTCGCGGCTTAAGGACTCCTTAATCTTAGCCGGCGTCCTTGTGATGTCGGATGGACGGATGGCTTCATGGGCGTCCTGGATTTTCTGGTTGCCCTTTTTGCTTACGCTTTCCGCCGCAGCATATTTCTCCCCATAAGCGGATTGGATATACTCCCGCGCCGCCACTTCCGCTTCCTCGGATATACGCACGGAATCCGTCCTCAGGTAAGTAATGACGCCTACCGTCCCCTGCCCTTTCACGTCAACCCCCTCATAAAGCTGCTGCGCTAAGCGCATCGTCTTCTGGGTGGAAAAATTCAGGCGTTTTGCCGCTTCCTGCTGCAAAGTGCTGGTCGTAAACGGCAGCGGCGCCTTCTTGACCCTGCTGCCCTTCTTGACGTCCAACACCTCGTACCTTTCTTTGCCCAAGACTTCCAATATCCCATCTAACTCCTCCCTGGAGCTTATGGTTATCTTCCCTTTTTCATCGCCATAGAACTTAGCGTCAAGCAATTTTTTCTCACCCGGGATGGCAAATTTCGCATCCAATGTCCAATACTCTTCCGGTATAAATGCGTTGACCTCCTCTTCGCGGTCACAAATAATGCGCAATGCCACGGACTGGACGCGCCCCGCGCTTAGCCCGCGCTTTACCTTCGCCCACAGCACAGGGCTGATGCGGTAACCCACCATACGGTCCAGTATGCGCCTGGTCTGCTGGGCGTCCACAAGGTTCAAATCTATATTGCGCGCTTGTTTCAAGGAAGCCTTTACCGCATTCTTGGTAATTTCGTTAAAGCTAATCCGGCAGACTTTCTTGTCCTCGAGCTTTAAGGCTTTCGACAAATGCCAGGAAATCGCCTCCCCCTCACGGTCCGGGTCCGTCGCCAGATATACTTTATCAGCCTTCTTAACTTCTTTCCTGAGATTGGCAAGGATGTCCCCTTTCCCACGGATTGTAATATATTTCGGCTCATAGTCGTGCTCCACATCTATCCCTAGCTGGCTCTTAGGCAAATCCCGCACATGCCCGTTAGACGCCACCACTTCATAATTCTTCCCTAAAAACTTCTTAATTGTTTTCACCTTAGCCGGTGACTCCACAATTACCAGATACTTCGCCATCTGCCTGCTCCTCCCTCTATCATTATCAAGCGGACAAGTCCGCGCAAATCCCTTACACCCGTCGTACCTATATGGCCCCTAAGGAATTGCGCGGCAATCCCCTATGGCATAAAAACATCGGAACGGATATAGTAATTTTTATAAGTTTCTGAGATAACCCCCAATTCCCGCAAAGTCGCCAGCGCCCTTATCAATTCGCCCAGGCCCAGCCCTGTTTCCGTCAAAAGTTCCTCCAAGCTTCTGGGAGTCAAACCGAGACAACTATACACCAACCTATCTAAATTTTCAAGGGATAATTTATTCTTTTTACTTGAAGCCTCTACTGAATTCTCTTCCGTTTTCGCAAAAATATGCATTTCCTCCAAAAAATCTTCCGTATTTAAAAATACCCCCGCGCCCTGCTGGATCAGCTTGTTTGTCCCCCGGCTGGACAAATCGGAAACCCTGCCTGGGAGCGCATAAACTTCCCTCCCCTGTTCCAAGGCAAAATCCGCTGTAATCAAAGAACCGCTCTTTTCTTTCGCCTCCACGATCAGCACGCCGTCCGACATCCCACTGATAATCCGGTTGCGTTGGGGGAAATTCCTGGCAAGCGGCTGTGTATGCGGCGGATACTCCGAAACCAGGCTGCCCGCCTCCAACAATTTTTCATATAATTTTCGGTTGCTGGCAGGGTAACAGACATCCACGCCGCAGCCTAACACGCCGCATGTGCAGCCGCCGCTGCATAAAGCGCCCCATTGGGCGGCGCCGTCCACGCCGGCCGCCATGCCGCTGACCACTACGATGCCAGAAGCGGCTAATTCCTGCCCAATCTGTTTTGCTGCAGCCCTGCCATAACAGGTACAATTCCTTGCCCCCACAATGCCAATTGCCTTTTTCTCCCCCTCCGGCAGCTCCCCTCTGTAAAACAGCCCATAGGGAGGGTTATAGATATCATTTAGCCGCTTGGGGTAAGAATCGCTCTGCCATACGGCAAGTTTTATCCCCTTTTGCATACAGTACGCCATCTCTTCTTCCAGCTCTGCCTCCGTCTTCCCCTGGGCTTTTATGAGCCATTCTTTTTCCCTTTCCGTCAAGATGGGGATTTTATGCAGAACATCCTGCCGCGCACGGTACAACAGCTCCGCTTCCCCAAACAATTCCCTCAGGAAAATTTTTTTCCTGCCGGGAAGCGGGACAATGCCAGAAAGCCAGTACTCATATTTATTATACGCTTGCTGAATCTCCCTCATTCCCATTCGCAGTCCCAAACCTTTCTGTCAATACTGCGGTAGAAAAGGCTTTCACGGATATGTGAAAGGCCAATCTTTGGAGCTTTGTCCATATCCGCAATCGTGCGCGCCACACGCAGCGCACGGTAATACCCGCGCGCCGTCATCTCCAGCCGCTCAAACGTCTCATTTAGGAGTTTCTCACCCTCCGCATCCATCTTGCACCACTTTTCCATGGCGGAAGGGGGAATTTGGCTGTTGTAGAGGATGCCGCTCTCCCCAAAACG
>CATLBW010000188.1 GCA_949879775.1 uncultured Lachnospiraceae bacterium | reverse complement strand
CACCGGTCGCGGATGGGCGTACCAGGATGAAGCAGGATGATACAATATTATGTCCTGGTTTTGCTTTGATTAACTGTAATGCCGGGCGGATGGTATCTGCCGTGGTATAAGTAGCGCCGCCCAGAAGGGAATCCGCCAAGCCCATTTTTACTAACATCGTCCCGAAATAATTGCCTTGCAGCAGAATCTCCCTTGCCCGTTCCGGTTGGAGATTCTTGCTTTTCCTAAGCTCACAGAGCATGTCCACCATCTCGTCTATCCGTTCAAATTTTGCCGGGTCAATAATCTGCGCCCCGCGGATATTGTAACCATATTCCTCTGCGGCCTCTTCTACCTCATCCTGCGTGCCAACCAGAAGCGGCGTCAGGAAATTAGAAGCAAGGAGCCGGGAAGCAGCCTCCAGAATACGTGGGTCATTGCCTTCTGTAAAGACAATTCTCTTGGGGCTGTTTTTCAATTTCTTGATCATTGCGCCAAAACCATGCATGTTCCTGCTCATTTTATAAATCCTCCTTAAAATTTCTGAATTCTATCAGTAATAGATTATTTTTGGTAATTCCCTAAATATAATGTACCACTTTTGAGATATTTTTCAACTGATTTTTCTCGTTAGCTGCCGCATTTTTTCATTTTTGGGAAAAAGTGGGCGTTCCCTCAGGCGAGCTGGATCGTGTGCAATTCGTACATACCCCCAGGGAGTTTGCGCGGTTTCCCCAATTTATCCGGCTGGCTGGACTGTTATGAACTGTTACAAAATTATTAAAATTTTATACTTTCTTTATTGTTTTTTTGCAGAAATCTTTTTATAATGAAGTCTGAAAACTCATTCGTCAGCCGAAAGGAAATGCACAGGAGGAAAACACATGCTGTCAAAATTCAGTGTTAAGAAACCCTATACTGTGATTGTAGGAATCGTACTGGTTATTATTTTAGGCGTGGTATCCCTAAGCAAGATGAGCACGGACCTCTTGCCTAGTATGAATCTGCCATATGCAATCGTAGTGACGTCTTATGCCGGGGCCAGCCCGGAGCAGGTGGAGAGCGCGGTGACGCAGCCCATTGAAGCTGCCATGGCAAGTACCTCCAATATTAAGAATATCAGTTCTACTTCGTCAAATAATATGTCCATGGTGGTCCTGGAATTTGAGCAGGCGGCCAATATGGATTCTGTAACCGTGGAGATGCGCGAGAGCTTAGACCAAATCAGCGGCTATTGGCCCGAAGAGGTCGGCAACCCGATTATCATGAAGCTGAACCCCGATATGCTGCCGATTATGGTTGCCGCGGTTGAAGCGGAGGATATGGATAACCTTGAAATTAGCGATTATACGGAGAAGGATTTAATCCCTGAGATTGAGAGCGTGGAGGGCGTTGCTTCCGTGAGTGGCACAGGGCTGGTTAAGGAATCGGTACATGTGACCCTGAGCCAGGAAAAGATTGACGAAATCAATGAGAAGGTCAAATCCTCGCTTGATGACAAGTTTGCCGACGCCGAGAGTGAGATGACGGACGCTGAGGATGAAATCAGCAGCGGCAAGGACGAATTGAGCAGCGGGCGGGATTCTATGGCGAATCAGATAAGCGATGCGCAGAACCAGTTAAATGATAAGAAGATTGAGCTTTTCCAGACAGAGACAGATTTAAATAATAAACTTGCAGAGTTAAAGGAGACAAAGAGCCAGACGGAAGCGGGGATTTCCACGCTGACAGAATTGCAGGCGCAGGTGAACCAGCTTGTGGAGTCAAAAGCAAAGCTGACAGAGGCTATCGCCAAAATCAAGGCGATGTTGAGCAGCCCTGTCCAGCCAGGCCCCACGCAGGTGGACCCTCCGCAGACGGATACTTCCCAGACGAATCCCACGCAGACGGATACTTCCCAAACGAATCCCACGCAGACGGATACTTCCCAGATGGACCCGTCGCAGGCGGGTCCCGCGCAGACAAACCCCTCGCAGATGGACCCTGCCCAGATGCAGGCGCAGCTTGAACAGGCGAAAGCCCAGCTTGCACAGTTAGAGGCGCAGCTTGCGCAGGTGGAATCGGGGCTTTCCGAGATTAAGTCACAGCTTGCAGCGCAGGAGGGAAGCTCCTTGAAAGCAGACGCCTCAGATAAGAAGCTGGTTTCTTACATAGCCGAATCCATCACGAAGGCAGAACAGGGCCTGGTGCAGATTAACGGCGGCATTGCCGCCATTGAGTCCGGGCTTGCCAGCGTGGCGGAAGGGAAGTCGACAATCAATGACACGCTTGCCACGATAAATAAGAGCCAGATTACAGGTTCCGTGGAGATGGGAAGCGCTTCGGCCCAGCTTGCCAGCGGGGAGGAAAAGCTAAAGGAAGCCAAAGAGGAATTTGAGGATACAAAGCAGGAGGCCTATGACGCTTCTGATTTGAATAAGATACTTACCATGGATACGTTGACAAATATCCTCACAGCGCAGAATTTTTCCATGCCGGCCGGGTATATTACGGATGCGGGCGAGAAGTATATGGTGCGTGTCGGGGACGCCATAGACAGTGTGGATAACCTAAAGGACATGGTATTGATGGACCTTGGCATGGACGGGGTAGAGACGATCCACTTATCAGATGTGGCGGACATCGTTGTGGTGGATAATGCCAAGGATTCTTATGCTCGTTTGAATGGGAAGCCTGGCGTTATGCTTTCTATTGAAAAGCAGACCGGATATTCGACCGGGGATGTGACGAAGCGTATATACAAGAAGTTTGAGAGTTTGAAAAAGAGTGATGACAACCTGCGTGTATCGGTGTTGATGGACCAAGGGATTTATATAGACATGATTGTGGATTCCGTGCTCAACAATATGGTTGTCGGCGCGATCCTTGCAATCCTCATATTGCTGGTTTTCCTCAAGGACATCAAGCCTACGCTGGTGATTGCCTGCGCCATTCCGGTCTCCGTTATTTTTGCCGTAGTGCTGATGTATTTCAGCGGAGTAACGCTGAATATGATTTCCCTGTCCGGGCTGGCCTTGGGAATCGGTATGCTGGTGGATAATTCCATCGTGGTGATTGAGAATGTATACCGTATGCGCGGTGAGGGGTTGTCGGCAAAGAAAGCGGCGGTGGAAGGAGCCAAACAGGTAGGGGGCGCGATTACAGCGTCTACCTTGACAACAGTTTGCGTGTTTGCGCCGATTGTATTTGTGGAAGGCATTACGCGGCAGCTTTTTGTGGACATGGGGCTGACGATTGCCTATACGCTGCTGGCGAGCCTTGTGATTGCCCTGACATTTGTGCCGATGATGGGCGCGCGGATGCTTAAGAAGACGAGGGATATCAGGCATCCCTGGTTTGATAAAGTGCAGGAAGCGTACGGTGCGGTGTTAGCGAAGTTATTGAAAGTGAAGCCGCTGGTGCTGCTTGTGATGGTGGCGCTTCTCGTTATCAGCGTGTGGTCTGCCCTCTCTAAGGGGACGGAATTTATGCCGGATATGGAGAGTACGCAGATGACGGTAACTGTTACGCCGCCGGAGGATGCAGAATTTGCGGAGGCATGTGAGATTGCAGATGAAATTACGGAGCAGGTCATGGGCATTTCAGATGTGGAGTCCGTAGGGGCCATGGCAGGAGGCGGCGGCATGGCGTCTGGCCTCATGGGCGGCAGCAGCGGCAATGATATAACCCTCTACGTCCTTGTCAAGGAAGACAAAGAGATGACGAATGATGAGATTGCAAAGGAAATCAAAGACCTGACGAAAGATTCTAAGGCGGAAATAAGCGTTAGCACCTCCGAGATGGATATGGGAGCTTTGGCTGGCGAGGGGCTTACGGTGCAGATCCGTGGGCGCGATTTGGATAAATTACAGTCTATGGCGAAAGATATCGTGGAAATTGTCAGCAGGGTAGAAGGCGCCACGGATGTAGCCTCTAATGCGGAGGAGACAGAGAAAGAGTTCCGCATTACGGTAGATAAGGAGAAAGCTGCCAAGTACGGGATGACAGTTGCGCAGATTTACCAGATTGTCGGAGAGCGTATGGCGGATGATACGGCGGACGATACGATATCCACGGATATCAAGGATTATGAAATTTATTTAGAAAGCGTGGAGCAGAGCGAGGCGACGATTGAGAGCCTAAAGAA
>CATLBW010000187.1 GCA_949879775.1 uncultured Lachnospiraceae bacterium | reverse complement strand
TCTACTGTACTATCCGCTTAATACAGTAGTATAATAATATAAACGCTGTGATTTGTCAAGGGCTTATCTGAGCCTGCGGATTTTCCCTGTTAATTTTAAAACCATCACAAAAAATAACGTTGTCACAAACCAGCAAAGAGGCAGCGAGGCCAGCAACAAGAAATCCATGCCGACGTCAGAAGTTTCCGCCAGTAGATGCCGCACATTCATGGTAGTTGACAATGTGATCGAAAGCTCCATCATCCCAAAAAACAGGAACATCCAGCGGATTCGCTTATAAAGCGCAATCTGTGACTCCGTGTCTGTATAGAGGACAAATTCACCCTTTGCCGCCTCCTTGCGGAAGATCAGCCACCATCCCCAGCGGCAGACATATTCCGCGCCTGTCTCTTCCACCAATTCTATGTATTCCTGGTAATCATTCCTCCAGACAGGCGTGCGCCCGGCTTCCCCCTGCATGTCAATCCGGTAAATATACTGCCCCGGCTCACAAGGTGTGAAATGATACAGTCCAGCAAAAAACCCCGTCATCGCATAGCCCTGCCCGCTCATCTTATTCAGCCACTCTTCCTCTTTCTCCTTGTCAAAATACAACCTGTACTTCTTCATCTGCTGCCTCCTCCTTTTCCTTCCTTTTCCCTCTCCCGGCATCCGTCCCCTCCTGATTATCCCTTTCCCCATAGAGGACATGCCTGCCATTCTGCAAAAGCTCTTCCAGATGGCATATTTCCTGTTCAAGCGCAAGCATCCCCGTCTCTGTAATGATATACTGCTTCTTCTTGCGCGACTGCTTATCTTCGCTATACAAACGAATCCAGCCCCTGTCCAGCAAGGTATTGATGGCGCCGTACAATGTCCCCGCCCCTAATTCCAGCCTGCCTTCGGTCAGCTCTATCGTATTGCGTATTATCCCATACCCATGGTTGGGGGCCTTTAAGGACAGGAGTATATAATAAAACGCCTCTGTCATCGCCATCTGCTTTTCTGCCAAAACTACCACCTCCTCGCAAAATCCTGCAGGCGTCCAATGATATATCATATTACAATACATCGACATATAATATATCATCAAACAATATATCGGCATCCGTTATATATAATATATCAGGAGCCGATATATTTGTCAAGCATATAACTCCCATTTGCACAAACGCGCAAAAAACAGGCCGCCGGCAAATGCCGACAGCCTGTCACAAACTTTGTTATTCTTGTTTTATTCCCGATGCATAGAGAAGCTAGCCATATCGTATTCCTCCAGGTTCTCGTGAATCTCACGGTTATCTGCCTGTTGGATCAGCTCATCCCTGTCCTTCTTAAACTTCATCTGGTCTTTGAATGCGCTTGGGCCTCCAACACAGCCGCCGTCACAGATCATGCCTTCGATAAAGTCATTCGGCAATTTGGCTGCACGCAGAAGGAGAAGCGCTTTCTTACATTCCGCTGCGCCGTTGGCCTTATATACCTTAGCGTCAATGTCTTCCCCAGATTCTTTCAAGCTCTGCAATACGGCCTCGGTAACGCCGCCGGAATTAGCAAAACGCTTGCCATATACGGAAGCAATCTGGTCGTCATTGCCACATGGCTGTAAAGCGACACCCTTTGCACGCATAATCGCACGTAATTCACTGTAAGTGAGCACATAATCTGCATTCCCCGGAATCTTCTGGTCGACAACCTCAGATTTCTTAGCAAGGCAGGGCCCGATAAACACGGTAATGGCATCCGGCTCCTTCGCCTTAATCAGGCGTGATACCGCGCACATTGGAGAAACAGTAGTCGACACGCATTCTGCAAGCTGCGGGTAATGCAGGCGCACCATATTGACAAACGCCGGGCAGCAAGAGGTCACTTTCTTCTTGCCCTCCTTGTATGCTTCCGCCCACTCTTCCGCTTCATAAGCCGCTGTCATATCCCCGCCGAGGCCAACATCGTAAAAGTCATCAAACCCTAATTCCAACATAGCGTTTTTCCAGCTTGCCATCGTAATATCACGGCCAAACTGCCCTTCTGTTGCCGGGGCTGCCATTGCATAAACCTTTTTGCCAGACTTCAAAGCTTCTATTACATTGACAATATATGTCTTGGAGCCAATCGCACCGAACGGGCAGCTATGGATACATTTCCCACAGCGGATGCATTTCTCCTTATCAATGATAGAAATGCCATTCTCGTCGTATGTAATCGCGTCTACCGGGCAGGCAAACTTGCACGGCCTCTTAAGGTGCGCAATGGCATTGTACGGACACGCATCCGCACACTTCCCACATTCCTTACACTTCGAAGCGTCAATATGGGAACGGTGCCTGCCCATCCTGATTGCGCCAAAGTTACATGCATTGATACAAGCCTTGCCGATACAGTTCTGGCAGTTCTCCGTAACCGTATAACTGGAAATCGGGCAGTCCTCACATGCCGAGCTGATAACTTGGATCACATTGCCGTCATCCTCGGAGCCTGGGGCCTTGCCCTCGGCAAGGCGTACCCTCTGACGGATAATCTCCCTCTCCTTGTAAATACAGCAGCGGAACTGAGGCGTCGGCCCCGGAATCAATTCCATCGCGATATGGTCCCTGCCTGATTCTAATTCTCCGGCGAATGCCAGCTTCGCCACTTCGTAAAGTACATCATGTTTGATTCTAATTACATTTTCATCTGCATACATCGTATTTACCTCGCTCTTTATTGTTTGTCAATATTTTAACATTATGATACCTGTCTTGCAAGGGAAAATTGGCATCCTGCCAAAACTTTCATCCCTAATGCGTCTTGCGGTTGATATACTCCGTCTTGTACTTTGAATAAACAATTTTCTGGCTGCGGTACAGCCCATAATATCCTGACAGCATATAACTGAGGGCGATGGATAACAGGAAATACGGCATCCCCTCATAGCCAAACATTTCAAAACAAATCAACAGTGACGTAATTGGGCAGTTGGTGACGCCGCAGAATACAGCGCCCATGCCCGCCGCTGTACAAAGGGCCGGGGCAAAACCGATTACATTGCCAAACAAACAGCCGAACGTCCCGCCTACCACAAAAGAGGGCACAATCTCACCGCCTTTAAAGCCGCAGCCAAGCGTAACCGCTGTGAACAGCATTTTCAAAAGAAACGCATAGGGCACATATTCATTCTCAAAGCAGCGCTCGATAATCGGCATGCCCGCGCCATTATAATCCTGGCATTTTACTACCAACGTCATAATAACAAGGAAAGTCCCTCCGGTAAAAATTCTCAAATACGGATCTGGAAGATATTTTTTATATATTTTTTCACCATGGTGGAGCATAATGCAAAAGATGATACTGACCCCGGCGCAAAGCATGGCAAGTATGGCGATTTTGACAGCGGATGCTACGGAAAAAGCCGGCAAACCCGCCAAAAGGAACTGCTCCGGGACAACCTTAAAATACGCGGCAATCCCTTTTGCCACAAGCGCAGAGATTACGCAGGGAACCAACGCCGCGTAATGCATAATCCCCACGCTGACAACTTCCATGGAAAAAATTGCCGCCGCCATTGGAGTCCCAAACAGCGCAGAAAACGCCGCGCTCATACCGCACATAATCATCACATGCTGGTCTTTATCATCAATTTTGAAAAGCCGCCCCAAAGAATTGCCAATACTGCCGCCAAGCTGCAGCGCAGCGCCTTCACGGCCGGCGGAGCCGCCGAACAAATGCGTCATAATCGTGGAAATAAATATCAACGGGGCCATTTTAAGCGGGATACGCTCTCCTGAATAGATAGCGGCAAGCACCAGGTTCGTGCCTGTGTCCTTTTCATCATGTAAAAGATGGTACGCGCCGACAATCACTAGCCCGGCAATCGGCAGCAAAAGAATCAGCACAGGCTTCGCCGTCCTGGTATCATTTGCCCAGACCATACAGTAATGGAATAACGTCCCAGCGCCTCCAATCACGACGCCGGACAGTAACGAAAAAGCCAGCCATTTGCAAAACGCAGACATACTTGCGGTAAAATGGCGCCTATAATAGCAAAACGCCTCTTTGAAATCAAATTTATCTCTCATATGTAAACTCCCTGGAAACCAAATTTATCTCTCATATGTAAACTCCCGGAAAGCGAATTTTCATGCAAAAACCACCAGTTACTGGCCACAGAGTGAACCAATGTCATTAAGTTAGTAACGAACTGCCTGAAATGGTTAGATTCTTTTTATGAGGTCTAACCATTTTTATGTTAAAAAAAGGGGCTTGACAAATTCCCTGGAATGTGCGGCCGCTCTC
>CATLBW010000186.1 GCA_949879775.1 uncultured Lachnospiraceae bacterium | reverse complement strand
CGCCGTTTCTTTTTATGATAACATGGGATGGCATTTTATGGAATGATTATTTAGCTAAATATAATACAGACAGTACACTAGGCTGACTTGCCGTATTTTGCCTTGTATGGGTTTGGGCGGCAGCATATTTTATAAAAATTTTAGAATGTTTAAGATTTGCAATATTGACAAATACTGGTAAAAAGAATAGGATGAACGGAAAACGATAGAAAAGGGATGGATGCATGGGAAAAATAATGAAATATTTGGGCGAGCACAAAGCGGCAGTATTAATTATTTTTGTGCTGTTAATTGTGCAGGCGTACTGTGACTTGTCGCTTCCCCAATATATGTCTGATATTGTGGATATCGGGATTCAGCAGAGTGGGATTGCATATGCCGTGCCGGAGGAATTGCGTGAGCAGACGTTTCATGGGCTTCTCCTGTTTGTGCCAGAGGAGGATGAGGCAAAGCTGCGGGATTCCTATGAGAAAGCGGAGGATGGCAATTATAAGTTAAAGGACCTTAGCGAGGAAGAGCTGCAGGAGATGGAGAAGCTTCTTGGAATGCCCATGGTCGCCATGTCTTCCATGACAGAAGAGACGGGAATGGAAATTGGCGTCCTCCAAGCCATGATAGAGGGCGGGCAGATGACGAAGGAGCAGGTTTTGCAGGCCGAGCAGGCGGCAAAAGAAAAGATGGGCGATATGGGCGAATCTATCATTTCCCAACGCGCCCGGCTTGTGGTGAAAGAAGAATATGAGGCTTTGGGTTACCATATGGCCGATTATCAAAACCGCTATATGCTGCGCACCGGCGGGAAGATGCTTGCCGTCTCTGTCATTATGATGCTTGCCGCTATCGTGGTCGGGTTCTTTGCCTCCCGGACTTCTGCGAAGATCGGCATGTCGCTCAGGGACAGGGTTTTCAAGAAGGTGGTAAAGTTTTCCAACAGTGAGATTGAGAAATTTTCCACGGCTTCCCTGATTACCAGGAGCACGAACGATATCCAGCAGGTACAGATGGTGTCGGTGCTTTTGCTGCGGATGATTTTATATGCGCCTATTATTGGTATCGGCGGCGTGCTCAAGGTCACGGGCACCAAGACGGGGATGGGCTGGATAATCGGTATCGCCGTGGGCAGCATTATTTTGCTGGTGGGTGTGCTGATGTCGGTTACCATGCCGAAGTTTAAGAAAATGCAGACGCTGGTAGACCGTTTGAACCTTGTTTCCAGGGAGATTTTAACCGGCGTGCCGGTGATCCGTGCATTTTCCAGGGAGAAATTTGAGGAGAAGCGGTTTGCAGGCGCCAATGAGGACTTGATGCGTACCCAGTTGTTTACCAGCCGGGTGATGTCCATGATGATGCCGGCAATGATGCTGATTATGAACTGTATTACTGTGATGATTGTCTGGTTTGGAGCCAAGGGCGTGGATTTAGGCAATCTGCAGGTCGGGGATATGATGGCTTTTATCACATATACGATGCAGATCGTCATGGCGTTTTTGATGATTACGATGGTATCTGTGATGCTGCCGCGTGCAGGCGTTGCGGCTGACCGCATAGAGGAAGTCATCCGCACAAAAGAGACAATTTTAGACCCGCCAGAGTCGGCTGGCAGCAGGGGAAACTGGCGCGGGGAAGTGGCGTTTGAGGATGTTTCCTTCCGTTATCCCGGGGCGGATGAAGATGCAGTCTGCCATATTTCTTTCCGGGCGAGGCCGGGACAGACGACGGCCATCATCGGAAGCACTGGCTGTGGGAAGTCCACAGTGTTAAACCTGATCCCGCGGTTTTATGATGTGACGGCGGGGCGGGTTACGATGGACGGCGTGGATATCCGCCAGATGAGCCAGAAGGAGCTGCGCAGCCTTATCGGCTATGTGCCCCAGAAAGGGGTGCTGTTTTCTGGGACGATTGCCTCTAATATTGGGTTCGCGGGCAGCATAACCGAGGAGCAGGTGCAGGAGGCGGCCGAGATTGCCCAGGCGCAGGCATTTATTTTGGAGAAAGAAGGACAGTATGCAAGCCCCATTGCCCAGGGCGGCACGAATGTCTCAGGCGGGCAGAAGCAGAGGATTTCCATTGCCAGGGCGATTGCCAAAAACCCCAAGGTATATTTATTTGACGACAGCTTTTCCGCATTGGATTACAAGACGGATGTGGCATTGCGTAAAGCCTTGGGGAAAAAGACGAAAGAGGCGGCCGTCATTATCGTTGCGCAGCGGATTAGCACAATCCTCCATGCAGACCAGATTATCGTACTTGAGGAGGGCGCGGTTGCAGGCATAGGCACGCACCGGGAACTTATGGAGAATTGTGAGACGTATCAGGAAATTGCCAAATCCCAGCTTTCTGAGGAAGAGCTTGTGAATCAAGGAGGTGCAGGCCAGTGAGTGAGCAGAAAAGACCGAGAAGAATGGGCCATGGCCCCGGGCATGGGCCAGGGGGTATGATGCCGGGAGAGAAAGCAAAGAATTTCAAGGGAACGGCCAAAAAGCTTATGCAGTATATGGGGCGTTATAAAATTGGTGTTTTTGCCGTGCTTGTCTTTGCGGTTATGTCTACCGTATTTGGCATTACCGGGCCAAAGATCCTGGGAAATGCGACGACGGAGCTGTTTAACGGGTTAGTGGCGAAGGTGTCGGGCACGGGAGAGATAGACTTTGGCAGGATAGGGGAAATTTTGCTGTTCTTGCTTGCAATCTACCTGTTCAGCGCGCTCTGCTCTTTTATCCAGAGTTATATCATGACCGGGATCACGCAGAAAATCTGTTTCCGCTTCCGAGAGGATATCTCAAAGAAGATTAACCGTATGCCCATGAAATATTTTGAGTCGCGGACCGTGGGCGAGTCCCTTTCCAGGATAACCAATGATGTGGATACCTTGGGGCAGGGGCTGAACCAGAGCGTCACGCAGTTGATTACCTCGGTTACGATGTTAATTGGGATTTTGGTGATGATGTTAAGCATCAGCCCAATTATGACATTGATTGCCCTCGTGATTTTGCCGGTTTCCGGCATATTGATTGCCATGGTAGTGAAATATTCGCAAAAATACTTTGTGGCGCAGCAGGAATACCTGGGCAAAATTAACGGCCAGGTGGAAGAGGTCTACAGCGGGCATAATATCGTAAAAGCATTTAATAAAGAAGACGATATGCTAAAGGAGTTCCATGAGACGAATGACATATTATATCAGTCGGCATGGAAATCACAGTTTTTGTCAGGCATGATGCAGCCAATTATGAGTTTTGTAGGGAACCTTGGATATGTTGCGGTTGCCGATGTAGGGGGCATACTTGCCATCCAGGGGGCGATTGAGGTAGGGGAAATCCAGTCATTTATCCAATATGTGCGCCAATTTACCCAGCCAATCTCCCAGGTGGCGCAGGTTTCCAATATGCTGCAGGCTACGGCGGCAGCCGCGGAACGCGTCTTTGAGTTCTTAGAGGAGGAAGAGGAGGCGCCTGTGGAGCGCCCGGCGGAGCCGGAAAAGATGCAGGGCAAGGTATCTTTTTCACATGTTAAGTTTGGTTATGATAAGGATAAGGTGGTAATCCATGACTTTAACTGTGAGGTGGAGCCGGGGCAGACAGTGGCGATTGTCGGTCCCACCGGGGCTGGGAAGACGACCATGGTGAAGCTGCTTATGCGGTTCTATGACGTAATGGCTGGCAGTATCTGTGTGGACGGCAGGGATATACGGGAGTTTGAGCGCAGCAGCCTCAGGGAGAATTTTGGCATGGTATTGCAGGACACATGGCTGTTTAAGGGCACGATTATGGAAAATATCCGCTATGGCAGGCTGGACGCTACGGATGAGGAGGTCATTGCAGCGGCGAAAGCGGCGCATGCGCACCGCTTTATCTCTACCTTGCCAGGCGGTTACCAGATGGAATTAAATGAGGACGCCAGCAATGTCTCCCAGGGGCAGAAGCAGCTATTGACAATTGCCAGGACGATCCTAGCCGATAACCCCATCCTTATTTTAGACGAGGCGACTTCCTCGGTAGATACCAGGACGGAGGAGCGGATTCAGAAGGCTATGAATAACTTAATGAGAGGGAGGACGAGTTTTGTGATTGCCCACCGCCTTTCCACCATCAAGGATGCTGACTTGATTTTGGTGATGAAGGACGGAGATATTATCGAGCAGGGAGGGCACCAGGAATTGCTGGCGAAGGGAGGATTCTACGCGGAGCTGTATAATTCACAATTTGATGCCGCATAAAGATGGAAAGCTGAATTTTGTTACTGTTCACTCCGCAATGTCATTAAGTTAGTAACGAACTGCCTGAAATGGTTAGATTCTTTTTATGAGGTCTAACCATTTTTATGTTAAAAAAAGGGGCTTGACAAATTCCCTGGAATGTGCG
>CATLBW010000185.1 GCA_949879775.1 uncultured Lachnospiraceae bacterium | reverse complement strand
ACATACACATCCAGCCAGCCTTATTCCGTGGGCATCCCTGTCCTGCTCAATGCTTTTCTGCAACTCCGGGTATTCTATATGGTCTATCTTTAAATCCGGCAGGATTCTCTGTAACAGTTCCTTACAAATCTCTGCATCCTGCATGACTTTCCCAAACAGGAAGTCATTGGATATGCCTAATTCTTCCCAGCTTGTTTGGCTGTCTTCTATATTTTCCATCTGCCCTTTTTCATTGCCATTCATTTTATTTTAACCTGCTTTCTGTCACTTCCTATGCCGGGAAACTGTATCTTCCATAAAGCTGCTTTTCTTATGGTTCTATTATACACATTCCCCGGCTAAATTACAATCATCTATGCCTTTGCTTTTATGGTTTTTATTCTTTCAAAATAACCGGCTTATTGGGGAAGCGCTCTACCCGTACACTGCTCCCTGCTTCAAATCCCCATTTCCTGACCCAGTTTCCCTCTCTTTCCTATTTTCATTTTTGTACCGCTTTCCTATATCACAAGTTCCAGTTCCAGTGATTTTATCCCAAATTCCTGAAACATAAAAACACCCCACTTAAAGCCAACTGCTCCCATGGGGTAAAATACAGCTCTTATCCTCTTTCTTCTGCCTGAACTTCCGTTCCTTTTCGCCCTTACTTGTGATATGGCTCCTTCATCATAATCCGGTAACCTCGGTAAATCTGCTCGAGCAGGATTACCCGCATCAGTTGATGGGGAAACGTCATCTCTGAGAAACTAAGTTTAAAATCAGCCCGTCTAAGAACAGGCTCAGAAAGCCCCAGGGAACCGCCGATCACAAACTGAACATGGCTCACACCCGAAACGCCCAGTTGTTCCAACTTACCGGAAAACTTTTGGGAATCCATCATCTTCCCATTGATGGCAAGCGCACAGACCCATGCGTCATCCTTCAGATGTTTTGCCAGGCGCGCACCCTCTTTTTCCAGGATCTGCCTTTCTGCTGCAGCGCTGGCGCCATCCGGGGTCTTCTCATCGGCAACCTCTATTATTTCCAGTCTGCAATAGCGGCTAAGCCGTTTGGTAAATTCCCCAACTGCCTCCCTGTAAAAAGGCTCCTTCACTTTACCTACTGCCAATATCGTTATCTTCATCTATCTGCACACGCTCCGTTTTTCCACATATTATTAAAATATAGTATACAGAATACTTCATCCCACTGCAATGGGATTCCACCCAAATGCACGAGAAAAAATGATTGTATTATGTAACCATTTCATTTATAATAGTAGTGTTATTTAAGTTTTCGGATTAAGGGAACTGGAGGTAGGCATATGGCAGGCACAGCACTGAAACAAAAGCACACTTACGTGGAGGCTGGTAAGAAACTAGAAGATGCATCTTCCACCGCATGGTCATTTATGTTTCTCAGTATCATAGGATTTGCTGCGCTCACACTCATCTGGACAGGCATTTTCCCTCTGGATATCCCCTTTGCCACTCTGCTAATGGGAAGCATTATATTCGGGTTCCTGCTCCTCATCTTTATGTTCGTGAGCATACGGGCATTCTATGACAGGAAAAGGCTCATTCCCGCAAAATCCAAAGAAGATACAGAAATAATAAGGATTCGCAATTGGTTCAAAGAACACTATTCTGCCGATGCGATTTCCCATGGCGTAGACGAAGAAGATATTTCTATTGAAGAGCTTTATTACCTTCGCTCAGAAAATATCAGCCGTCTGCTCACAGAAGAATTCCCTGAGCTGGACGAATCTTTTTGTGAGTACCTGATGGAAAATATTTACCAGATGTACTTTTCGGACGAAATATGAGGTGAAAAATGAAATTATTAGAAGATAAGATAAGACAGGACGGAATTGCTGTAAATGAACATATTTTAAAAGTGGACAGCTTCATCAACCACCAAATTGACCCCCTGCTCATGCAGGAAATGGGGAAAGATATTGCCAGCCACTTCCAAAATAAGGGAATCACCAAAGTTGCCACCATTGAAAGCTCCGGCATTGCCCCGGCGCTCATGACCGCGGCTGCTATGGATGTGCCGCTGATTATCCTCAAAAAACAGCCTTCCAAAATTCTGAACCAAGATTTATACCAGACAGTGGTTACCTCTTTCACAAAAGAGACCAATTACGAACTGACGCTTTCCAAGAAATACATCACTGACAGCGACCACGTATTAATTGTTGATGATTTTTTGGCAAATGGCGAAGCGGCGACAGCCGCCCTCCGTCTGCTGCGCATGTCCCATGCCACGATTGCCGGCATTGCCGTCCTCATTGAGAAATCCTTCCAGCCCGGACGTGAAAAGCTCAAAAATCAGGGGATTGAAGTATACGCCTTGGCAAGGATCGCCAAAATGGCTGAGAATTACATTGAATTTGCCTAAACTTAGGGCCAAAGCAGGGAATCCCCAAAGCCGTCTTGGAATAGCTAGCCCCTTGGGGAGGGAGATGCCAAAGCCTAAACAAAGAGGCCGGCTAACCAGTAATCGATTAGCCGGCCTGACACACAACCTGATAGTTTGCCTGATTTGAAAAGGGCTGGCTTTCAACCTCAATCAAACAGCGATAACTGGTTCGATTCCGGCAAATCCCCTAAGATTCCAAGCCCATCCATCAAATCAATGACCGTTTTGGAGACCTTCGTACGCTGCCGGAAGTCGTCTTTCGAGAGGAACGGCCCACTTTTTGCCGCTTCCACCACGGCGTCCGCCGCCTTATCGCCAAGCCCCTCCACACTATCTAAGGAGGGCATCAATTTCCCATCTATAACCTGAAATGTATGCGCCTGCGCCCGGAAGATGTCCATAGGCATAAATTCAAACCCGCGGGCGTACATTTCCTGGACAATCTTCATATCCTTTATCGTGTCCTGCTCTTTTTTCGTCAGCGTGTCTTTGCGCCGCTCATAATCCGCCAGGAAATAATTCAGTTTATCCTTCCCCTGGCACATCAGCTCGTAGCTGAACGAAGTCGCGCGGATGCTGAAAAATGCCGCATAATAAGCAAGGGGGTAAAATACCTTGCAATAGGCTATCCTCCATGCCATCATGACGTATGCCGCCGCGTGCGCTTTGGGGAACATATATTTAATCTTCTTGCAGGACCAGATATACCAATCCGGCACATTGTGTGCAAGCATGGCCTCTTCCCACTCCGGCTTTAAGCCTTTTCCTTTACGCACGCTCTCCATGATGGTAAAGCTAAGCTCACTCTCCATGCCCATGCCGATTAAATAAGTCATAATATCGTCACGCGTACAGATAGCCGTGGAAATGGTCGCCTTTTTTTCCTGGATCAGCGTCTGCGCATTGCCAAGCCATACGTCTGTGCCATGGGAAAGCCCGGAAATACGCACCAAATCTGAAAATGACTGCGGGTTGGTGTCAATCAGCATCTGGATGACAAAATCTGTGCCAAACTCAGGGATGCCCAAGGAACCGAGCTTGCAGCCGCCAATGTCTTCCGGCTCAATTCCAAGCGCTTTTGTGCTCTGGAACAGCGACATCACGTCCGGGTCGTCCAGACGGATTTCTTTGGCGTCGATACCTGTTAAATCCTCCAACATACGGATCATCGTCGGATCATCGTGTCCCAGGATATCGAGCTTGAGGAGGTTGTGGTCAATGGAATGGTAATCAAAATGCGTGGTGATAATGTCCGTAGCCATAACGTTCGCCGGATTCTGGATGGGCGTGAACGAATGGATTTCCTCCCCCAATGGGAGCACGATAATCCCTCCCGGGTGCTGTCCGGTCGTCCTGCGGATGCCCACGCACCCCTGGACGATGCGGTCAATCTCACAGTTACGCTTACGCACCCCGCGCTCTTCGTAATAATTTTTGATATAGCCGAACGCCGTCTTATCGGCCAGCGTGCCGATGGTCCCCGCACGGAATGTCTGTCCAAAACCAAAAATAACCTCACAGTAAGCATGCGCCTTACTCTGATATTCCCCAGAGAAGTTCAAATCTATATCCGGCTCTTTATTGCCCTTAAACCCTAAAAACGTCTCGAAAGGAATGTCAAACCCTTCCTTTTCCAACGGCTTGCCGCATTGCGGGCAATTTTTATCCGGCATATCGCACCCCGCGCGCCCTGCATAAGCCTTAACTTCCGGTGAATCAAAGTCGCTGTAATGGCAATGTTTACAGTAATAATGGGGCGATAGGGGGTTTACTTCCGTGATTCCCGACATTGTGGCGACAAAGGAAGAACCCACGGAGCCACGCGAGCCCACCAGGTAGCCGTCCTCATTGGACTTCCAAACTAATTTCTGCGCAATAATATACATCACGGCATAGCCGTTGGAAATAATGGAATTAAGCTCGCGCTCTAGGCGCTCCTTGACAATCTCCGGCAAATCTTCCCCGTAAATCTCATGGGCGCGGTTATAGCAGATATCCCGCAGCATCTGGTCGGAATTCTCAATCACCGGAGGGCATTTGTCCGGCCGCA
>CATLBW010000184.1 GCA_949879775.1 uncultured Lachnospiraceae bacterium | reverse complement strand
CTCATAACATCCTCTCCTTTGCATATATGATGTGTTTTCGTCTCTCCCGCTTTCCTGCTATATCCTATTCTCTGTTTCTATGCTGCGAAACAGAAATCCATTTTCCTGCAGCCTGAGGGCAAGCTCCTGTGTAATCCTCTCATTGTCCGCCGGGTTATAACGTGCAACGCGCAGTTTCATTCCAATATGTTCCATCGGCGGCAGCTCAAAACGGACCTTATCCCCTAATGAATTTTTCATAGTGAGCAACAGCATTTTCTTAGCATCTCCTTCCTCATAAGAGCAGCTCTCCAACACCCATCCACAGCCCACCATAAATTGAAACAATTTGCCACACTTTTTTTCGCGGTCATATGCGTCCAGGCATCTTTCATTCCCCTGCCCAAGGAGCGTTTCCATCTGCTCCTTTACGCTCCGCCCTTCTTGAAGCTTACTGTCTATTTCAGCCAGCGTCATTGTGTCTGGAAATATGCGGGATTCAAAAACTGCAGACAGACGTTCCATCTGTTCCATATCACACCAGTCCGAAGCCTGGAATTGTACCTTATCTCCATTGCTTAGCTCAAGCTCCATGCCCTGAGAAGCCTGTTGCAGCACTCCTGCATCTTTGCATAAATTTAGCCAGCCTTCCTGTCCCCTATGCCATGCCATTTCTCCCTTAATAACAACCTTCGCCCCTTCAAACGCAGTATCATAAGCTTCCTGTGCCGCCTTTAAATAAAGCTCCGCTTCATTGTTCCTATTAGCTTCCTGCACCTTATCCATATCTCTATTTATTTCTTCCAGTATTGTGGGATAAAATAGATTATAACGTTTCCGCCTGATAAAATTGATAAGCTCGGTTGTCTTTTTTTGGTATTCCTCCGCCGATGACAGCGTTTCCCTTTTTAACCTTTCAGCCTCCGATTCCAACTTCTTTATTGTCTCCTGTTCGCCTTTCAGCTCGGAATCAAGGGAAGCCAAAAAAGCCGACGCTACAACGCCTCCAATGTATACTGCCGCCGTTATCCCAAGCTTCTGCCAAAAAGAAAGATCCATATACCAATCTGTAATGTCTAAAACCTTATCCAAAACATCTCCCATATCTCAATCCCTTTCTATCCAAAACCTGCGCAGCCCCTCTGCAGCCTGCACATCCCCCTTGCCCGGGATTCCAACCAGAGAAAGCTTTCCTTCTTTTGTAGACAAAAGCTCTGTCGTCCGCCGAAAACTTCCGAACCCTATCGTATGCCGATACCGCTCAGTCAGACAGGCCAGACGCTGATTAGAAGAACCACGGAGCGCACGCCCATCATCCAATTCTTGTATATAATTGCCGTCAATTATCGCATCACACAAGCCAGTCAGCGGATCTTTTGCAATCTCCTCGAAGCTGCAGCCCGTATACACAATAACGCCGATATCCCGGCGCTTTCTTAACTCATCCACCAGGACATAAAGAGCCTCAGACTGCAAAAACGGTTCTCCGCCGCTGATGGTTATTCCCTCAATCAGCGGCTCGCATAAAATACGCTCACAAAGCGTCACCAAGTCTGCCTCATACCCGCCGTCCAACGGCTGTGCCAAAGGAGACGCACAGCCAGGGCATCGTTTTTGGCAGCCTTGTACCCAGATCCCATATCGTGCAAAAGGCCCCAGCGTATAAACAGGGCAGGCTGTCTGATATAAGCGAAGCGTTCTCATGATTTCACCGCCTCATAAGAATTCCGGATCTCACAAAGAAGCATCTCAAGCATCTCCTCAAAAGGAATACGTCTGTATTCCACTGCTTCTTCCTCCTTCTTAATCTGAGCAATGAGATCATCCACATTCTTTGTTGTTCCATACTGCTCGGGCAGCATACGGATCAACCGTCCATTTTCCCCCACCTCGGCCTGATAACGCTCAACGGCCTCTTTTGCACTTTCACAAGCGGAGTTCAAATCAGACAAAGATTGTTCCAACTGTTCTTTCTTTTGCTGTAACGCCAACAGCTCCTTATCCCTTAGGTGAATCAATTCAGGAATTTTTGTTGTAAGTTCCTCAAGTTCATTCTTTTTTGTACGCAAATCCTTTTCTTTCTGGAGAAGTTCTCGATTTGCCGCTTCCACCTGCCCATACTCTTTGCAGGCGCTTAACAGCTTATCCTGAATCCCTGAAAGCCCTTCTTTCAGTTTCCTTTCATCCTCTTGGGGGTTATAGCGCTGTTCAAGGCTGGAGAATAAGTCCAAAAGCCCGTTTCCAACTTTAACATACTGACCGTAAAGCATGCGCAATGCCTTATCATCCAATGCAACATCCTTCGCTGTTCCCTCCTGGCGGATTACTGCACCGGCAAGCGCAAGAAGCCGCGAACATACCTCAAATCCATCTTCTGACTCTGTGCTTTCCCTGACTGCTTCCAGGTTCCTCAAAATCAATTCCTTATTCATAGGCGGTTCTCCTTATCTTTTGACAATTTGAAGGGAAATGCTTTCCAACAGTTCTTTCAGGGATTCCGAGCGGACCGCACCGTTCTTATCCTGAATATGCAAAATGGGCACATTTCGGTTGTCAATTGAAAATCCAATTTCAAAAACATTTTCTGGTTCCTCTATATTCGGACAAAGCTGCGCCAATGTCTGCACCGTTTTCACTGGCTTCTTTCCCGTTCCATCATCAAAATAAAATTTAAGATGTGATTTCCTCCCGGCCGGACCTACCCTAAAAATAGCGTTCACGTCTCCATTGCGGTAGAATTGCGGCTCTCTGTACAGCTTGACAGGCTTATCACGCTCAATAATCGGGTAGGCCACCTGCTCTCCCTGCTCTTGGTCATAGGCATAAATGCCGATTTCATACTTACTGACATGGTCAATCCGCACTTTATCCGACGCTATCAGCGCAGCGCCATGGGCGATTGCAATATAACGTTCCTGCCGTCCGACACGGACATCAAAACGCTCATCTACAATATCGTCCTCCGAATGGAACATTTCTCTGACCACAGATTCCACACAGTACATATTTGAAAACCCGCCCACCAGCAAAACGCGCATATTATCCTGGCTGTCAACAGCAATACCGAGTCCTTCGCACATTTTTATCATTTTTTCTACTTCTTGCCGTAAAACCTTTTCATTGACCTGCGCAAATGTTTCTGCGATATCCGCCACATCTACCTCAACCTCATAATCATCATCTATAGCCGCATCAAATACAACCGTCCTGTCATCCGTATACATTCCGCCCTTGTAATATTTGATTAGGCTGTCTGTTGTGTCTTTTGATTTGATAATCTTGGCAGCTTCAAGATTTCTGCATAATTTTTCAAACTTCTTGCTCCCCGGCTCATATTGGCCAGTCTCAAGCCCATATTCCTCCTGATATTTCTGGACGATCCGCTTCGTCAATGCCACGTCAAACGCCCGCCCTGCAAATCCACCGGACGTCCCTCCGCTTCCACAGCGGCGCAGAGGCTGTATCGTACCGTCCTCTAGTACCTTGCAAAGAGTCAAATCCAATGTACCGCCACCATAATCAATAACAATAATATACCCCTTATATTCGCCATTACAATGTTCCTGGCAATAGTACACCGCCGCCGCCACCGGCTCGCTCTCAAAAGAAAACTGGCTGTCAGCCTCCATGCCAACACCAGTATAAATTTCCGTGAGGCAATCTACCGCATTGCGGTAATCCGCCTCATTCTGCCACACGTCAGGCACCGTCTGGACTATATATTCAATTGGGCGTCCCTTATTATACTTGACTTCTTCAAACAGTTTCCGCAGGAAATCAGCAGTCACCTCCATCGGGGAGCGCTCTCTCCCAGCACGTTCCCCAGCATCTTCATTTAGCTGAAGCTTAAAAGAATGGTAAGAATCATAGTTCGATGACGATAAACGCATCTTAGCCGCTTCCCCAATTTCAATAGAAGCAGGCTGCCCCTTACGTTGTTTATAGGAAACCACTGTAGGGAAAAAATTACGGTCACTACTGGGAAATTGGAAAAAATCATACTCATGGGTCTTTGTATCGTAAAGGCACATAGAACTGTTCGTGGTTCCAAAATCAAGACCTGCACGAATCATAATATATCATCCTTTCTGCTGTACTCACGTTATTTATCTGTATCATAACTTCTGCCCATGATCCAATCAATTATGGGCTTTTGATAATGTCCAAATATTTTGTCTTCACCTAAACAATGGAAGGGGGTTTAGCCCATTTGTTTTAAACACAGATGTTTCAAGGCCGTTTGGCATACAATCATCTGCTTTCTACAGCCTGTTTATATGGTAATTTCATTATAGCAGATGCGCGGTTTCGGTGTAAAGCTTTTATCGTTTCTTCTGGATTCTTCTGCCTGCCACTTTCACGCTTTAGCGTGTCAAGGTTTTTCATATAAGGATTAGGGTGTCAAAATGTCTGAATTGGTCTGCAAAGGAAATTCAGACATTTTGACACCCTAATCATATAAGATAAAAAAGCCCACAACTGATATATTGGTTAATCAGTTATGGACTTTTGATAATGTCCGAGTGTTTAGTTTTACGATATACAGAATTATTCCTTTCTTTGATGCTTACAGAACAAGAACA
>CATLBW010000183.1 GCA_949879775.1 uncultured Lachnospiraceae bacterium | reverse complement strand
TATATATTGAAAGGACACAGGATAACTTTCCCTGTGGTAAGCCATATTATGGCAAATTTACATAAATTGGAGGAACACATAAGATGAAAAAAGTACGATACGTGCTCCTGGCAGCCTGTGGAACCCTGCTTTTTGCCTGCTGTGGTTTTTTTGCCTACCAATGCTGGGATTTAAGCCATCAATATCAGGCCCTGGAAGCAGAAGCCTTAGCACTTAGGGACGACAATTCCAACCTTAAAGAAGACCAATCCAAACTGAACGCAGAACTGGCTGACAGCGCCGCCCAATTAGAGGAAAAAGAAAAATACGTCGCCGGACAGGAGGCATATATCTCCGAGTTATCCGGGCAAATCGGCTCCATCTCAGAAGGCACAGGCGATGATGACAGCGCACAAGGGGCAGATGAAAGCCCTGAGGGCGGCTCTGGCGCCGACTTAGGCAGCAGCTCAGGCAGCAGTTTGCCTTCAGACGCTTACCCTAACCTCTATGCCGAAGGCTGCTCCCCCAAAGATAGCAAAAAAGTCGTTTACCTCACCTTTGACGACGGGCCTTCGAGCCTCACGCCTCAAGTACTGGACCTGCTGGACCGCTACAATGCCAAGGCAACCTTCTTCGTTGTCTGCAAAAACAATGAAGAATATGCCAAATACTTGCCACAAATCGTGGAACGGGGCCATACCCTTGCCCTTCATTCCTACAGCCACAACTACAACACGATATATGCCTCCAAAGACGCTTTTTTGGATGACTACGAAAAAGTATACGACTGGGTTGTGGAAAATACGGGCTACACGCCCTCGCTATTCCGTTTCCCCGGCGGCAGCAATAATGGCTCCTCTTATGTTGTAAACGGCATTATCGAAGAAATGGAGCGGCGCGGCTTCCAATATTTTGACTGGAACGTCAGTTCCGGGGATGGCAGCAACCTCACTACTACAGAGAATATTATCGACAATATCTGCAAAAATGTCGGCAATGCCAAAAACCCGGTAGTGCTGATGCATGACGGCTCAGGGAAGAATGCCACCCTGGCAGCCCTCCCCACCGTACTGGAATACCTTGCCGATAACGGTTATGAGTTCCGCTCCCTGGACAAAAGCGCAGAGCCGGTGCATTACCGATAGGCAACGGATATTTATAGGATAACGAAAAGCCTGGATGGAAGGCAGTGGGATTATTGCTCCATCTGTTTTCCCAAAAACCCGGCTGCAACTTTTGCCATCTTACTTTCGGCTTCCCCCATACTGCCGTTGTCATCCCGGTTATACATTACCACGGAGCCTATCGCATCTCCTTCACAAATAATAGTAGACACTACCTGGGACTGGAAATCCCCGGAATCATCTAATGTAATCTTTACAAACCCCTTCTCATTTTTGCGCGCGCAGAACGTCTCCCTATCTGTAATTACATTTTCGAGCTGCTTACTGATTGGCTTGCCGTCAAATTCTTTCTTGCCGCTGCCTGCCGCGGCAACCACATGGTCCCTGTCTGTAATACATACCAGACAGCCGCTGGTCTGTGCCAGGCTCTCCGCGTACAGCCCGGCAAACTGCCCCAATTCCCCAATTGGCGAATACTTTTTGAGGATAATCTCACCCTCACGGTCTGTAAAAATCTCCAGCGGGTCCCCCTCACGAATCCGCAATGTGCGCCGGATTTCTTTCGGCACTACTACCCTTCCCAAATCATCTATTCTACGAACAATTCCCGTTGCTTTCATAAAAAATCCTCCATTTACAAATATCTTATCTTTTTCTCGATACTAGTATCTGTAAACGGAGGCATTTTATACCTTGATTTGTTCTTAAATTGTAAGCTCAAAAAAGACCGCCCTTAAAGCCATTAAACACAGCTTTTGCTTATTCAAGATTAGGGTGCCAAAAGGTCTGAATTTCCTTACACCCTAATCTTATTCAAAAAATGAAACCAGCGAAGAAATCCTCTCCGTAATCTCAGCCACTGATTTCTCAATCTCATTATAAATCACAGCAGACTGCGAAGACAGCTCCTGCATATTCTTCGCCACCACCGCAAACCCGGCGCCAGCCTCTCCGCTCCGGGCAGCCTCGATGCTGGCATTCAAAGAAAGGATGTTCTGCTTCTTGGCAATCGCCTTCAAGTGGCTGGTATTGTCATTAATTGTCTGAATCAGCTCATTGGACTGCTCCACGCCCTTCTGGACGCCGCTCAGGCGGCTGGCATTGCTGTGCTTAAAATACTCCAGGTTGACAAGCTGGTTGACAATAACGCCCAGCAAAGCTGCGGATGCGCGGATTTTAGGCTCCGGGATAACGTTAACCTTTCTGAGCGCCTGGATATACTGTTCCGGGTCAATGCCCAATTCCACGGCTGTCTGGCGGAACTTCTCTTCATCCGGCTCATGGGGCAATACCTGCCCACCGATTATTGCGCCGACTTTTTCATCGTTTATCACAATGTCAATTGAAAAATCCATCAGCCCAGCATGGCAGAAATATGTACCAGTGCACTCATTATCGCACTTCACGCAACGCCTTAAGCCCTCCTGGCTCCCCCGCGTATACTTCATGCAAAAGTCTGTAAAATTACTGCCCTCTGTAAGGTATTCCCCATCCATTCCCACTGCAATCGCCGCCAAGCCAGTGGCATTGGAGAAATCATCCTGGATTTTTTGCAGTTTCGACATATCCATAAATTCTTTTAATTCCATGCTACACCTTTTCCTTTCGTCCATCCTCTCCAAGCCCACATGGTCCGCAAACGATGCGTCCGGCAAACGCGCTTGTACGGATTCTATTATTTTGCTTTCAGTACTTTTTCAATCTCTTCAATTACAATCCTCAATGCCTTAATCCTGGCATACTTCTTATCGTTGGATTCCAACACATGCCAGGGCGCATAAGAGGTATTTGTCTTCTTCATCATCTCATTGACGGCATCCTCATACAAATCCCATTTTTCACGGTTGCGCCAGTCTTCATCCGTTATCTTCCAACGCTTGGCCGGGTTATTCTGACGTTCGTTAAAACGCTCTAACTGGACGTCCTTGTCAATCTGCACCCAGAACTTGATAATCACAGCGCCCCAGTCAGAAAGCTCTTTCTCAAACTCATTGATCTCATTGTAGGCACGCCGCCAGTCATTCTCCGAACAGAACCCTTCTAACCGTTCCACCATTACCCTGCCGTACCAGGTTCGGTCAAAAATCGCCACATGCCCTGTCTTGGGAAGGCGCGTCCAGAAACGCCACAGATAATGCCTTGCCTTCTCATGCGGCTCCGGGCTGGCAATCGGCTGCACCTCATATCCCCTGGGATCTAACGCCCCGGTAATCCGTTTAATGTTGCCGCCCTTTCCCGCCGCGTCCCAGCCCTCATAGGCAATAATAACTGGAATCTTCTTACGGTAAATCTCATTATGCAGCTTGCGCAGCCTATCTTGAAGCTCCTGCAGCTCCCGTTTATATACATCATCCGCAATCGTCTTATCCAATGGGATATCAGCAAGCCTCGGTATCTTCTCCAATGGGAATACATTCTGTAAAAGAGGGACGGCAAGCGTACTGTTCTGCAAAGCCGTCTCTATCCCGCTCGCTAATGTCTCCAATACCTGAAGCTGCGCCCATTTCCTGCTCTGGGCATCCACGATATACCAGGGAGAAGTGGAGGCATTCGTGTCATCCAGGTATTGGTCGTAAACCTTAAGGCATTTATCATAATGCTCATTCTGCCAAACATCATTATTGCTCACCCGCCAGCTTGTGCTGGGGTCTTTGTCAAGCATCTTAATGCGGCTCTTCTGTTCCTTCCTGCTGATATGGAAAAAGAACTTCATCACAAGATAACCATTGTCCGTCAATTGGCGCTCAAAGCGCTTCACGCTGTCAATCCGCTTTTTATACTCTTTGTCCTTTAACGCCCCATGCAGGCACTCCCTGGTCACCTCGTCCATCCAGCCGGAATCCAAAAAACAGAACTTGCCCGCTTCCGGGATCGTCTTAAAATACCGATATAGAAACGGTTTGCGCCGCTCCTCCTCCGTAGGGATATCCATAGTGGCAACCTTAAAGAACCTGGGATCTATATTCGTGATAATCTTGCCAAGCGTGCTGCCCTTACCCGCTGTCCCCCAGCCTTCAAACAAAACCAGCACCGGGAGCTTACGGTCTTTAATCTGCATCTGTAAGACATTCAGCTTCTCTCGCGCTGCTTCAAGCCTAGCGTCCAGTTCTTCCGGTTCTGGTTTCTCCAACTTATTCCAATTTTTCAGCATTCCTTCTCCTCCTTATTCTGCCCAAATCCATAAAACCCGAAACACCCCAATATCTGTAATTCTTCTGTCTGCTTACTACGTGCTTTTCAAGTATTTTAACACATTCCATAAAATATTTCAATTTTTTCATGTCTATTTCATGAAATTTCATGAATAATAGAAAAGTTTTAAGGCAAAACTGGGACAAAGTGGGCAAGTCCACTTCAGCTCCCCTACCCCTCATTCATGATTGGCTGGACATCCAGTGGATGTCCGTTTAGCGCGGACCGAAGCGAAGCGTAGACCTTGCACACTTTGACGCGCCGAGCACAATTGTGAAGCAATATTTTCCTCTTGTGCGAGTGCGCATACTATTTTTATCTTATAGGAAAGACACTTTCACGCTTTAGCGTGA
>CATLBW010000182.1 GCA_949879775.1 uncultured Lachnospiraceae bacterium | reverse complement strand
GCGTTCCTGTCTCCCTGCTGCCTTGCGCCTCTGTCTCCCTGCTGCCTTGCGCTCCGCTCCCCCTGGAACCTTGCGTTTTTGTCTCCTTGCGGCCTTGCCGGACGTTCTTCCTGTGTCCTGGCTAAATTCTCCTTAGGCTTTGCATTCTGCTCCCCTTGCGACCTTGCCGTATTATCCTGACGCCTTGCATTCTGCTCCCCTTGCGCTTTTTGCAAGTTTTCCGCCTGCGATTTCACCAGGCTCTCTCCCTGTAAGTTTACATGCTGCTCTTCTTGTGCCCTTACCACATTATCCTGCGGCTTTGCGTTCTGCTCTCCCTGCGGCCTTACCAGGTGTTCCCCCTGCAGCCTTCCATTCCGCTCCCCCTGATGCTTCCCTGGGCGCTCGCCTTGCAGCCTTCCATTCCGCTCCCCCTGATGCCTTGCCGGGCGTTTTTTCGCCGTCTTGCTGTTTTGCGGGTTAAATACCGCTGTGATGCTCGCTTTCTTTCTGGGACGTTCCGGCATTTTTCTTGCCTCCAAAGACGACGTTTTTTCTGTTGCCTCCTCTTTAACCAAAGCATGCTGCGGCGCCGCCTGGCGAGATGCCCCTTTCACGTCTGCTTTCTGCGCAGATTCTGTTTTGCTTCCCGCAAATTTTTTTCTTACCATCTCAATCGCCTCGTCCTCTACTGAACTGCTTGCCACTTTACCAGTGATTTCCTTTTCCGCAAGAAATTTAATGATTTCCTTGGATTCTATCTTCAATTCATTTGCAAGTGCATATATTCTCATTTTTGCCATACTTTTACTACCTCCGTTTTTCCGTTTTCTCCGTTATACTCATGACTGATAAAATCTGCCGTGGGTATCGCGCCAGCCGCAGCCGCAAAGCGGCAGGTTCCCTTATGCGGCTACGCGCATCCTGTTATGCTGGGCGGCAGGTTTATCTGACGCTCAGTGCCGTCAACTTTTCCTGCAGGCTTTGTGCAAAGCCTTTATCAAGTACCGCAAGGGACGCCCGAAACTGCTTCCCTATTGCGTTCCCAAGCGCTTCTTTTGAAGCGTACACATAGATGGGGACTTGATAAAAGGAACATTTATCATGAAACATTTTTTTCGTATTTTCCGAGGCCTCCTCAGACACAATCACAAGAAATGCACTGCCGGATTTTACCGCTTTCTCTGTAGAAAATTCTCCGCTTGCAATCTTTCCCGCTTTAGCTGCCAGGCCAAGCATGGATAATATCCTATCATTTTGCAATAATTTTCATCTCCTTTGTCAAACCCTCAATCACTTCCTTAGGGATCACCGTTTTCAATGACCGCTCTAAGCCTCTGTTCTTAACCGCCTGTACAAGACATCCCTCATTCGGGCATAAATATGCTCCCCTGCCATTCTTCTTGCCTGTAACGTCCAGGAAAATTTCACCCTCAGACGTCTTAATTACCCGCAGCAGCTCTTTCTTGCCCTTCATTTCCCTGCAACCAACACATTGGCGCATGGGAATTTTCTTATTCATCAATCCCCTCCTCAGATGAGCCGTCTTCAAACGGCTCCCTTTCATACGCGCCTTCTCCATTTGGTTCCCCTTCATATAGGCCGCCTTCATTCATTTCCCCTTCATACAGGCCGCCTCCATTCGGTTCCTCCTCATATGCTTCCCTGTCATACGCTGCCTCTTCATATGCTTCCCCGTCATATGCTGCCTCTTCATATGCTTCCCCGTCGTACGCCCCCTCTTCATACTCGTCATACTCTTCGTATTCTTCGTAATCGTTCTCGTAATCCATGAAGTCTCCTGCTTCCCTCGCCTGCGTCTCGCTCTTAATATCAATTTTGAACCCGGTAAGCCTTGCCGCCAGCCTTGCATTCTGCCCCTCTTTTCCGATGGCAAGGGACAACTGGTAATCCGGCACAACTACTTTTGCTGTTTTCTCTTCTGCGTCCGCAATAACGGAGATAACCTTCGCTGGGCTCAGTGCATTTTCAATCAGCATCGCTGCATTATCGCTCCAATTGATGATATCTATCTTCTCTCCCCTAAGCTCATTGACAATGGCGTTTACCCTTGCGCCATTCAGCCCTACGCATGCCCCCACTGGGTCCACATCCGGATCATTGCTATAGACCGCAATCTTGGTCCTGCTGCCTGCTTCCCTTGAAATGCTCTTAATCTCCACGATTCCATCTTTCACTTCTGTTACCTCCGACTCAAAGAGGCGCTTCACCAGTTCAGGGTGCGTCCTGGACACCAGGATTTTAGGTCCTTTGGAGGTTGACTTCACTTCCAGGATATAGAGCTTAATGCGCTCTGTTGGCTGAAAGACCTCGCCTTTAATCTGCTCATTCTCACTCAAAATCGCATCCACTTTGCCCAAGTTGATGCTAATGTTCTTCCCCACGTAGCGTTGGACGATGCCGGTCACAACATCCTTTTCTTTCTCATAATATTGGTCGAACAGCACTTTGCGCTCTTCCTCGCGGATTTTCTGTAAAATGACATTTTTGGCATTCTGGGTGGCAATCCTGCCAAATTCTTTGGACTTGACCTCAATATTTACAATATCGCCTATATCATATTTTGAATCAATCATCCTGGCATTCCCAAGGCTAATCTGCGTCACATTATCCTCTACCTCTTCCACAACGGTCTTTTCCGCATATACGTGATATTCACACGTTTCAGGATTCATGTCTACCTTGATATTGTCCGACTTGCCGAAATGGTTTTTACAAGCCGTAATCAGAGAATTCTCTATTGCCTCAAGCAAAGTTTCTTTGCTGATGTCCTTCTCCTTTTCCAATATATTTAACGCTTCTAATAACTCATTGTTCATTTTTTTATCCTCCTGAATAGTTTACTGTTATTTGACGCATATCAAAAGTCAAAGGCAAGACGAATCAATGCAATTTCAGATTTCTCAAAAGTCTTTTTTGCCCCATCTTCCATTTCTATAGTTACAGCCTTATCATCATACGAATCTAAAACGCCATAAAATTCCTTCTCTTTATCAATTGCACGGTAAGTCCGAACCTCAATCTCTTTGCCGACGCTCCTTGCATAATCCTTCTCTTTCTTCAACGGCCTGCCCAGCCCCGGGGAACTCACTTCAAATATATAGGAACCTTCGACATAATCTTTTTCGTCCAACAAGACGCTCATCCTTCGGCTCACAAGCTCACAGTCGTCTACCGTAATTCCCCCTTCTTTATCTATATAAGCCCGTAAATACCAGTTACTCCCTTCCTTCACATACTCAACGTCTACCAGTTCAAACCCGTACTCATCCATTATAGGTTCCAGAAGTTTTTCTGTTTCCTGCTCATAAAATTCTCTCCTTGACATATCACACCTGCCTTTCTCTCCAACATTCCTGTAAGCCCTTTACACAAAATTAAGAGTGGGCGTATGCCCACTCTCAAGCCTCAGGTTATCTAGTTATCATATACATAATAGCACTTGTCAAATAAAAAAGCAAGAAAAAAATACCGGAATTGCCATCTGCCCATCATACAATTAACGTCAACTTATCATTCCTGCGCATTAATCTCATTAATTTTTTCGTTATGCTTTTGCTCGGCTATTTTAACCGCATCCTGATATTCTTCCGTATACAGTTCCGATAAACCGTTCAGTGTTTCTATCTGGGTCCTTCCTCTCCACCCATCTTGTAATTCTTCTAATTCATTTTCATACCCGTTTAAGGATGCTTTCAATCTCTGCAATATTGTTTTAGCCTCTTCTGAGGTATTGCCAGAATAAGCTAACATCTGTTTCTGGATATTACTTATTTGTCTGTTTAACTCCGATACCCTCGCTCGATATTGTGATTCCGTCCCATAAAAATAGCCATAAAAATCCTTCACAAAACCTATTTCGTCATTTATCCTATTAATAGACTCAGAATATGTACCATACAATTCATTAAGCTCCGCTTCGTACCTTGCATTTTCAGCTTCTTTTAATTTTTCTTTTGACTCTAGCACGGTTATATTAACTATTTTACACAATTGCCCAAACTTTATTTCGATTTTAGCATTCCCTGCCGCAACAGGCGTTGCCTCCCCTGCTTTGGAAACTGTAATGACGTCCGTATCGGATGATGTAAAAATAGGTGAAAACGCTTCGTTGGCATTTAAAGGCAAATAGGATACACGAGTTGTCACTTTATCCCCCATCCGCACTTTATATTCATTATCAGCTACTAAGTCTGTAATTTTAATGATTGGCGGCTTAGCATTCGTCTCATGATTAATTATCTTTTTCTTCTTTACCGTAACTGTGCATTTATACTTTTTCTTTTTCACCTTCGCAGTAATAACTGCCTTGCCAGCTTTCTTTCCTGTGACTTTCCCTTTGGGGCTTACCTTTGCTACTGAATTCCTGCTGCTCGACCATTTTACCTTCGTTTTTGTTCCTTTCAGCTTTAGCTGCACACTTTTTCCCACATAAACCGTTGCCTTTTTCTTATTCAACTGAATCTTAGCTGCCTTTTTCTTACTGGCTTTCTTTGCCGCCTCCACCGTCATAGTCTGCGCAGGGGCAGGCGCCGCCAGTGACAGCCCCAAACTTATGCTTAGCGCCATACAAATTGCCGTAATCGTCCTTTTAAAAACTCGCATACAAATTTCCTCCTCTGTTGATCTTGCTATCTACTTTATCGACATCTTCACGACCATAAGTAACCCAAGGCAGGTTTCCAATTTATCCCATCTAAAGCCCTATCAAAGGC
>CATLBW010000181.1 GCA_949879775.1 uncultured Lachnospiraceae bacterium | reverse complement strand
AAGATCCTGGCGGCGCATTCCCAGAGTGAGAAGGCGTTGATGTTAGAGATAAGTAAATTCAACGCTATGATGGAGGCGGCCTTTGCAGATACTGCGCCCCATAAGGTGTGCGCATACATCTACGACCTGGCTAACGCTTTCAACCATTTCTACCATGAGACGAAGATTCTTGCGGAACCGGACGCAGAGGTGCAGGCAGGCTATATCCGTCTGCTGGAGCTGACGAAGAGGGCGTTGGAAATCTGTATTGAAGCCTTAGGGTTTGAGGCGCCGGATAAGATGTGATATATACAGGCTTTGGCTGCCTTGCAGGGAACCTTGGATGCGGCAAAAAGAGGGAATACCAAAAATGCCCCAGGAGCATGTGCTCTTGGGGCGTTTTTATGAGCTTGAATTTTTTGGAACTGCTCGACGACATCTTTTATGGTTTCACCATTTACTGGGCATGGCTCCACCTCCTGAAAATGGAAACCTGTCATTAAATTATGTATAGCATAACATTATTTAAGGCAAAGTCTATGGTTACATAGAACTTCCCATCTTCTCAGTAACAGTTCAGGCCACGCCATTCGCAAAGGTGCCTGCGGCACTTTCTCGCTGCTTCGCAGCTAACTTTGCTCATAAAATGGCGTTCCCTCAGCCGAAATGAATCGTGTAAAATTCGTGCGAGCACGATTTTCCTCGATTTATTCGGCTGGCTGAACTGTTACCTCCTCAATTAAATCACAGATTTTTTTCACAGAATCTTTGGAGGTAAAGGCTTTTTGCTGTTTTCCCATGTCAGACAGGGCATGGGGGCTGTGCAGCAGCCTGCGTCCAAGCGCGGCTTGCTGTCTGGCACCTTTTGCGGATACCGACATCCCATGCTTCTGGAAAAATGCGCGGTTAATCGTCTCGCATCCGGGGATGGGCGCAGTATGCACCAGGGGGATGCCCACAACTGCGGCTTCTGTGGAGGTCAGCCCGCCCGGTTTTGAATAGAGGAGGTCGCAGGCATACATGTAAAGGGCCATCTGTGCGGTGGAGCCAAGGACAGTAATGCCAGGGAGGCTGCCATAATGTTTTTGCAGGGATTTTTGCAGGGGCGTATTGTTCCCGCAAATTACAATGATATGTTCCTGTTCCTGGCGTTTTTGCGCCAAATATGCCACGATCTGCTTAACCTTCCCTGCCCCCATGCTGCCCCCCATTACCAGGTAGCAAATATCATGTAAGGGCAGGCCCAGTTTTTTCCTGGCTTCTGTTTTTGGCAGGCTGCGGGTAAAAGAGCTGCGTACCGGGATGCCAAATGGCATGAGCTTCCCAGCAGGTATGCCCCGTTTGGTAAATGATTTTGCCAGCGAGCTGTGGGGTATCACATAATAGTCGCAGTCTGTTTCTTCGGTAAAAGGTATGCAGGCGTAATCAGTGGCGATAAAGAGCAGCTTCGGGCAGGGAACATGGTGGCGTTTCATATAGGTGAGCATTTCTGCCGGATATAAATGCGGCGCAACTACAACGTCCGCCGGATGTGCGTGGAGATACTGTTCCATGTGCCTTGCCATCAGCCCGTTTGCATAGTAAACAGGCGATCGGAAGGGCATCTTTGTCACCATCATCCCCAGCCGGTAGGCAGCGCCAAAAAGGCGGGGATGCCGCTGCACTAATTTTACATAGAAAGAGCCGATATTCCGGGCTATCAGGCTTTGGGACAACTGAAAAGGGTCTTTCATAATGGCATGGTGCCCCCTAAGTTTTAATTCTTCGAGGATGGCAAGCCCGGTTGTGTTGTGCCCGGCGCCGGTGTCGCAGGATAGAATCAGGATATTCATAATAATTTCACCTTAAAATGTTCATTTTTTTCATCGCATGTCAACAGCTTGACGGAGACGGCGCCTGAAACCAAAAGCATGCCTAAGCGCACCGCCAGGATTTTCACGGTCAGTAAAGTAATGGCTGCGGCGGCGAGATAAGCTGCCAGCGTCCGGTAATAATGCGGTGAGATTACCAGTATGGTGGAAAAGGCAATGAAGCAGCCTGCAAGAATCAGCGCACAGGCAATGGCCGGGTACAGCCCCAGCAGGCAGCCAAAAGATGTGGCGATGCCTTTGCCGCCGTGGAAATGGTGGAACAGCGGGAGGATGTGCCCAATGACCGGGGCGGCGAGCACGAAAGCAAGCGCGATATCGGCGCTGTCTGCCTGCCGCAGGAAGAGCCATACCGGAAGGAAGCCTTTCGTAAGGTCGCACAGTAAAGTTAGCATCCCGCACCAAAACCCGCCCTCCATAAAGGCGTTTGCCGTGCCGGGGTTGCCGTCGCGGGTCCCGGCGGTGACGTCCCTGCCGCAAAGGAGCCGTCCCCATATATGTGCGTAGAGCACGCTGCCGGAGAGATAGCCAGCCAGCAGGTAAAAACAAGTTCTTGCCATAATATACCCTCCCAATTTACATTACTATGCAGTATACCATATTTAAAAATAAGATACCAGAAAAAGTTGGCAATAAAAATGGCAATGTTAATTAATCTGTGATACAATATTGGCAATATGGGAAGTTAAGGAGGATTTCAGATGTCTCTGTGGCTGGAGGGAGAAATTAAAAAAATTGAAGAGCAAAGAAAGAAGTCTGTACGGGACCCCAAACACTTTCTGGCGTTTGCGGTTGTGTTTGCCGTTATGGAGATCGCAGTGTTTTTAATCGGTAAGTATGCCCCGGGTTATGGCATATTTTCTTTTTTTGGCGTGGTCGGTATTGTAGGATTTGCAGCGGCGGTGTTTTTCTATGTGAAGTCTAAGTCGACGTTAGCAAGGGCAAAACTCCCATTTGCCGCGAAATGCCTTGAAAAGCTTGGGATGTCCCCGGAGGAATTGCAGCAATTTGATGCGGAAATGGCGAAGGAACCGCTTTTGTTCCTGAAAAACGGCAAGCATTTTGATAAATCAATAACGATTACAGAACATTATTTTAAGGCGGCTTTTATCTATATGAAAGAGATTGATTACGGTATTTTCCGTCTTTGCGATATTGCCGCGACCTATAGCCTGACAAGCAAAAACCCTGTGATTATCAAACCGCGGGGGAGGATTTTTGACATCCTTTTGCTGGACAGTAAAGGAGGGCGGATGGGAGGGGTTTCTATGGAGAGTGAGAAAGATTTCAAGGAGCTTAACGCTGCGTTGGAAAAGTATGCGCCGAATATCCGGCTCAATTTGTCTGAGGAAGAAGCTGGGGCTTTGAAAGGGAAATAAGTCCCGGCTCCTGCCGTTTTCCCATAAAAGCCCCGCTAGTTTATCATTTTGTTTTGAGGGAAGCGGTTATAATTTCAAATCCCGATAATAGTATTCCAAATCCCTATCTGTTATTTCACGCAGCACTTTGCAGGGGTTCCCTACCGCAATGCAATTTGCGGGAATATCCCTTGTGACAATGCTTCCTGCGCCGATGACAGAGTTTTCCCCAATCGTTACGCCGGGATTTATCACAACATTGCTGCCAACCCATACGTTGTCTTTTATGGTTACTTCAAAAGAATACATTTCACCATGTGGGCGCAATTTATAATGTACAGGATGGCCAGTAGTGCAGATTGTTACATTCGGCGCAATCAGTACGCTGTTTCCAATCGTTATCTTGTAATCATCTACTAATGTAAGGTTAGAATTGATATAAACGCCGTCGCCAATTGATACTGTTTTCCCAAATGCAAGCGTAAGCGGCGGCTCTATCCATACATCCTGCCCAATATGTCCAAATAATTCGGATAGCAGCGCCTCCTTGGCTTTCGTATCTTCCGGCCGCAGATGATTGAAATCGTAGCACAAGCCCCTTGCCTTTGTCTGTGCTTTGGCAGATTCCTCTGTATCTGTCCAGAGTAATCCTTTTGCTTTTCTTTCTTCCATTGTCATAAGGCATCCTCCTTTTTGGTTAAATCGTTTACCCATTTGTATTTTTGATAATGTTTATATACTGCCGGCAGCTTTATCATTTCAAGGTATTCAAATAGAGCGCATCTTTACTTTCCTAGTATAACGAAAATAATAAAAGTTGTCTATGACGCCTTTAAAATACAGGCGGCAAATTGCTGCAAAATAGTGTGGGGCTTTTTTTCTTTGGAATACATAATCTGGAAGAAACAGCAGATACTATCCGGGACAAACATCAATATGAAAGGAGATTCCCATGAATCAGATATCAGAAAAAGAGTTGTCCGCATTAAACGATCTGCTTTCCGGCGAGGAGCTTTTGATTAAGAAATTCCAAGTTCTGGCGGATAACAGTACCGACACAGAAATCAAGGCAAAGTTCACAGAGATTTCCAACGAGCACAAGGAGCATTTTCGCAACTTGTATTCGCAGCTAAGTTAGGAGGAAGAATATGCAGCAGACATTTTATTCAGAAAAAGAAATGCTTGCGGATGCGCTGACCGCAGAAAAAACAGCCACTACGCTTTACAATACGTTTTCCAACGAGTGCGTCCACGAGAATGTGAGGAACGCCATCCTCGACTGCCTGGAAAAGGAGCATACCATCCAGAATGAGGTGTTTAACATGATGCACGACAGAGGGTATTATCCCACGCCTTCTGCGGAGACCCAGAAGGTGGACGAGGCAAAGCAGAAATTTGGCCAGTGCATGCAGAGCTTCTAATACAACAAAAAACGTAATATCCGTTATTACTGGTACGACGCTGATTGTATCAGCGCTTCCTTAATCTAAGCAGGGGCTGTCCCAGGGTACGTTTGGGATGGCTCCTGCTTTATGATCTTA
>CATLBW010000180.1 GCA_949879775.1 uncultured Lachnospiraceae bacterium | reverse complement strand
CCGCACATTCCAGGGAATTTGTCAAGCCCCTTTTTTTAACATAAAAATGGTTAGACCTCATAAAAAGAATCTAACCATTTCAGGCAGTTCGTTACTAACTTAATGACATTGCGGAGTGAACAGTAACCAGTTCAGCCAGCCGGGATAAATAATTAATCAGAATACCTTTGCAAAAATTGGATATTCTGCTATAATAGTAGGACGAATAAGTTTAGGAGGCGTTATCATGGCGGAAGACAGGAAAGCATATATGATAAAGGACGATAAGTTGGGAGAGGTACGGATTGCAGACGAGGTGGTAGCCATCATTGCCGGGCTGGCAGCGACAGAGGTGGAGGGCGTAAGCTCCATGGCAGGCAATATTACCAATGAGCTGGTGAGCAAGCTGGGCATGAAGAACTTGTCGCGGGGGATTAAAGTGGATGTGCAGGGGAATATCGTGAGAGTGGATGTGGCGCTGCATATTTGTTTTGGTTATGCGATTCCTGACGTGTCTGCAAAGGTGCAGGAGAGAGTGAAATCTGCCATTGAGAATATGACCGGGCTAGAGGTCAGCAATGTCAATATACGGATTGCCGGCGTGAACATGGAGAAGCGCAAATAAAGAACCTTTAAAAGTAAAGACGTAAGTAAATAAGGATGTCTTTAAGGCATCCTTATTTTGTTAGGGAGGAAGAATGAGCCGTAGAGAGATCAGGGAGCAGGTTTTTAAATTGCTGTTCCGGGCAGAGTTTTACGAGGGAGAAGAGCTTGAGGAACAGCGCCGGTTGTTTTTTGAGGAGCTTGGGCAGGAGGATAGTAAGGATATCGCTTATATCCAGAATAAATATGAGGACATTTTAAGGCATATGGCCAAGATTGACGCCATGGTGAACGAGGTGGCCAAGGGCTGGAAGACCAGCCGTATGGGCAAGGTGGACTTGACCTTAATCCGCCTTGCCGTGTATGAGATGAAATATGAGGAGGATGTTCCATCAGGGGTGGCGATAAACGAAGCCGTGGAGCTGGCAAAGAGCTATGGCACGGATGATTCGTCATCTTTTGTCAATGGGATTCTTGCGAAGCTGGTATGACAAAGAATGTGTATACGGTAGGGCAAGTCAATGCCTACATTAAGAATATGTTCACCCAGGATTTTATGATGAACCGTATTTATGTCAAGGGTGAAGTGTCAAACTGCAAATACCATACCTCAGGGCATATCTATTTCACATTGAAAGATGGGACGGGCGCGCTGCCTGCGGTCCTCTTTGCCAGCAGCCGCAAAGGGCTTGCGTTTGATATGAGGAATGGCGACAATGTGATTGTGCTGGGGTCCATTTCGGTCTATGAGCGCGATGGGAAATACCAGCTTTATGCCAAGGAGATTCTGTTGGAGGGCGCGGGGCTTTTGTACCAGAAGTTTGAGGCGCTGAAGCGGGAGCTGGAAGAGATGGGGATGTTTGCGCCGGAATATAAGCAGCCTATCCCCAAATATATCAGGACGCTGGGCATTGTCACGGCGCCTACAGGAGCGGCAATCCGGGATATACAAAATATTGCCGGCCGCAGGAACCCCTATGTGCAGGCCATCCTTTACCCGGCGCTGGTGCAGGGGGAAGGCGCGGCGGCAAGCATTGCCAATGGAATCCGCGCGTTAGAGGAAATAGGCGTGGACGTGATGATTGTCGGCAGGGGCGGCGGTTCCATGGAAGATTTGTGGGCGTTCAATGAGGAGGTTGTGGCACGCGCCATATTTGATTGCCTTGTGCCGGTGATTTCAGCGGTGGGGCATGAGACGGACACCACGATTGCCGATTATGTGGCGGATTTGCGGGCGCCGACGCCCTCCGCGGCGGCGGAGCTTGCGGTGTATGACGTCCGCCAGCTTCAAGCGCAGCTTTTGACGATGCGCATGGAATTGAACCGCAGGCTCAGCGAGCGTTTGCAGTTTAGCCAGGAGAGGGTGCGGCAGTTCGAGAGGAGCTTTAGGCTCCTAAGCCCTGGCAGCCGGATCAATGACAGGCGGCAGATGGCGGCGGATTTGGCAGAGAAGCTTGAATTTATCATGAGGCAGCGCCTGGCTGAGGGCCGGCATGGGCTGGAGTTGTATGCCGGGAAGCTGGAAGCGTTGTCCCCGGCGCGCAAGCTCAGCCAGGGTTATGCATTTATCGCAGATGCGGCTGGCAGGGGCGTGCAGGGCGTGGGAAGCCTGCGGCAGGGAGATTTTTTGGATATCCATATGTCTGACGGCAGGGTCAAAGCGCAGGTATGTGAGATCTTCCAGGCACAAGCTGTAAACGATAAGGCGGCGATGGATACTTAAAATGAGGTGAAAAAGCCATGGGTAAAGATGAACAGCAGGAAGCTTCCCTGGAAGAGACATTTCAGGAGCTTTCATCTATCATAGAGAAAATGCAGGAGAGGGATGTGACTTTGGAGGAGTCTTTTTCCCTTTATGAGCAGGGAATCCGCAAACTGAAACTCTGCAATGAGAAGATTGACCATGTAGAAAAGAAGATGCTCCTGCTTAACCAGCAGGGGGAATTGGAGGCATTTGATGAATAAAGATTTCAGGGAAGAGGTGGCGGCCCGCACCAGGCGGGTGCAGGAAGTGGTCGATAGCTACCTGCCCAGCGAGGAGGGGCTCCAGAAGACTGTGATTGAGGCCATGAATTATAGCGTGCGGGCAGGGGGGAAGCGGCTGCGCCCCATGATGATGTGGGAGACGTACCGGATGTTTGGCGGCAGGTCTAAGGTGATAGAGCCGTTTATGGCAGCGATTGAGATGATACATACTTACTCGCTGGTACATGACGACTTGCCTGCAATGGACAATGACGAATTCCGGCGGGGCAAGAAGACGACCCATGCGCAGTATGGCGAGGCTATGGGAATCCTTGCCGGGGACGGGCTGCTCAATTATGCGTTTGAGACAGCGGCGGGAGCGTTTGAGCTTGAGCCGGGGAACATGCAGGTTGGCAAAGCGATTTCTGTGCTTGCCGAGAAAGCTGGAATCCAGGGGATGCTGGGCGGGCAGTGCGTGGATGTGGAGTCAGAAGGGAAAGCTGTGACGGAAGAGACGCTGCGCTTTATCTACCACCTGAAAACGGGGGCGCTGCTGGAGGCGTCCATGCTGATAGGGGCAATCCTTGCCGGGGCGACCCACAGCGAGCAGCAAAAAGTGGAGCAGGCGGCGGGTGAGCTGGGGCTTGCATTTCAGATTCAGGATGATATTTTAGACGTCACAAGCACAACAGAAGATTTGGGCAAGCCGGTCGGCAGCGATGAGAAGAACCAAAAAACAACCTGGGTGACATTGTTTGGGGTTGAACGTTCAAGGCAGGACGTGGAGGAGCTGTCCAAACATAGCGTGGCATTGATGGACGCATTGGTAGTGAAGAATGAGTTCCTTACAACGCTTATGCTGGACCTGGTTCACAGGAAGAAATGACAGGAGAGGGTATTTCCTATGGTAATGGACAAGATAAAAGAAGCGAATGATATCAAGAAACTGGATAAGGCGCAGTTGCCGGCGCTTGCAGAGGAAATCCGTGAATTCCTGATTCAGAAGATTTCAGTAAACGGCGGGCATTTGGCTTCTAATTTGGGGACGGTGGAGCTGACGATGGCGCTCCACCTGGTTTTTCAGCTTCCGCAGGATAAGATTATCTGGGATGTGGGGCATCAGTCTTATACGCACAAAATCCTCACAGGCAGGAAGGAAGGGTTTGAGCATCTTCGCAAATTTGGGGGGATGAGCGGTTTTCCCATGCGCGAGGAAAGTCCCTGTGACTGTTTTGGCGCTGGGCATAGCTCCACTTCCATTTCGGCAGGGCTGGGCTACGCGGAGGCGAGGGAGATTACGGGGGGCTCTTACAAGGTGGTTTCTGTAATCGGCGATGGGGCAATGACCGGCGGGATGGCATATGAGGCGTTAAACAATGCTTCCCGCCTTAAGACAAATTTTATCATTGTGCTCAATGACAATAATATGTCCATCTCTGAAAATGTTGGCGGCCTTTCCAGGCATCTGGGGAACCTGCGTACCGCAGATGCATACCAGGGGCTGAAAGAGGGAGTGACGAATTCCCTCAATAAGATTCCGGTTATGGGGGAGCGCATTGTCACACGCATCCGGCGCACAAAGAGCGGCATCAAACAGCTCTTCATACCAGGGATGCTGTTTGAAAATATGGGCATCACTTACTTAGGGCCGGTGGACGGCCATGACATCGGGGCGATGGCAAGGACCCTGCGCGAAGCGTCAAAGGTAAACGGCGCGGTCCTTGTCCATGTGCTGACCAAAAAAGGTAAGGGGTATGAGCCGGCGGAACGCCATCCGGCGAGGTTCCATGGCGCGGAGCCTTTTGCCGTAGAGACAGGGCTTCCCTTAAAACGCAGGACGGAGGCGAATTATACAGATATTTTTTCTACGGTAATGCGTAAGCTGGGCGAGCGTGACACAAAAATTGTGGCAATTACGGCGGCGATGAAAGACGGCACCGGGTTAAAGCGGTTCCATAACATGTTTTCGGAGCGGTTCTTTGACGTGGGGATTGCCGAGGGGCATGCGGTTACGTTTGCGGCAGGGCTCGCAGCGGCAGGGCTTAAGCCGGTGGTGGCAGTGTATTCTTCTTTTCTGCAGCGTGCGTATGACCAGATTTTACATGATGTCTGTATCCAGGATTTGCCAGTGGTGTTTGCGGTTGACCGTGCGGGGCTTGTAGGGAGCGATGGGCGGACGCATCAGGGGATTTTTGATTTGTCAT
>CATLBW010000179.1 GCA_949879775.1 uncultured Lachnospiraceae bacterium | reverse complement strand
TTATACTGAACGCCAGATAAATCTGCCGTTCAGTATAACATGATGCACACAGCCGCATAAGGGATTATGCCGCTTCGCGGCTGCGGCTGGCGCAACTGCACGGCAAATCTTTTTGCCGTGCAGTATAACTTGGGTTTATCAAACGGAGGTGCAGGTAAATGGATTTAATATACAGGCCGCGGCGTCTGCGCGGCAATGATGTGCTGCGGAAAATGGTGCGGGAGGTAAGGGTGGACAAGTCCTCGCTTATTTATCCTATGTTTGTGCGGGAAGGGGACAATATAAAAGAGGAAATCCCTTCTATGCCTGGGCAGTACCGTTACAGCGTAGACTGCATGGAAGAAAAGCTGGCGGAGCTATACGGCGCCGGTGTGCGCGCAGTGATGCTTTTTGGCATCCCTGAAGATAAAGATGAGATGGGAAGCGGCGCGTATGCAGAGGATGGGATTGTGCAGAAAGCATTTGAGAAAGCCCGTCAGGTTTGCCCCGATTTATATCTGATCGGGGACGTATGCATGTGTGAATACACTTCACATGGGCACTGCGGCGTGCTTTGCGGGCAGGAGGTGGACAATGACAGGACTTTGGAGCTGCTGGCGAAGACAGCCTTGTCGCAGGTACAGGCAGGCGCGGACATGGTTGCGCCTTCTGACATGATGGATGGCCGTGTGGCGGCAATCCGCAGGGCGCTTGATGGAAATGGCTACGTAAACGTGCCGATTATGTCGTATGCGGTGAAATTTGCCTCCTCCTTTTATGGACCCTTCCGTGAGGCTGCTGGCTCCGCGCCCGCATTCGGCAGCCGTAAATCCTACCAGATGGATTACCATAACCGCCGGGAGGCTTGGCGGGAGGCTTTGCTTGATGTGGAAGAGGGGGCGGATATCGTTATGGTAAAGCCGGCGATGGCTTATGGGGACTTAATCCGTGAGGTAAAAGAGCGTGTCAATGTCCCAGTGGCAGCATATTCCGTCAGCGGGGAATACGCCATGGTAAAGGCGGCGGCTCAGGCGGGATTTGTCAATGAGGAACAGATTATGTGCGAGATGGCGGTAAGCGCTTACCGCGCAGGGGCTGACATTTATATCAGCTATTTTGCGCAAGAGCTTGCAAAATGCATGGATGCAGGGTTGATAGGGTAAATTTGCGCCTTGTGTGGGCGCAAGGCCATGAGGCGGGAAGATGGTTAACGGCGGCAAGGAGGAAGAGGATGACAAAGTCACAGCGTTTATTTGAGGAAGCGGTTAAGGTGGTTCCCGGCGGCGTGAATTCGCCGGTGCGGGCGTTTGGGTCGGTCGGCGGGACGCCGCCTTTTATTAAGCGTGCCAGGGGAGCGTATATCTATGATGAAGACGAGAATGGTTATCTTGATTTTGTCGGCTCCTGGGGACCGATGATTTTGGGGCATGGCCACGCGGATGTGTTAAACGAGGTGCATAAAGCATGTGAGGGAGGGCTTAGTTTTGGCGCGGCTACGGCGGCTGAGGTAGAGATGGCGCAGCTTATCTGTGCGCTGGTCCCTTCCGTGGAGATGGTGCGCATGGTAAATTCCGGGACGGAGGCTGTGATGAGCGCAATCCGCACGGCGCGGGGCTTTACCGGGCGGGATAAGATTGTCAAATTTGCAGGCTGCTACCATGGGCATGCGGATGGCCTCTTGGTACAGGCAGGCTCCGGCGTGATGACGGCAGGCGTGCCGGACAGCCTGGGGGTTCCCGTGGGCTGTGCAAAAGATACGCTTTCGGCGGAATATAACAACCTGCAGAGCGTTAAGGAGCGCTTTGAGCGGTGCGGTGAGGAGATTGCGGCGGTGATTGTGGAGCCTGTGGCGGCAAATATGGGCGTGGTCCCTCCGGCGCCAGGGTTTCTCGAAGGGTTACGGAAGGTGTGCGACAGATATGGCGCGCTTTTGATATTTGATGAAGTGATTACCGGGTTCCGTTTGGGCATTGACGGCGCGCAGGGGTACTATGGCGTTACCCCGGACCTAACCACATTTGGCAAAATAATCGGCGGCGGCATGCCGGTAGGTGCGTACGGCGGCAGGCGGCAGATTATGGAACTGGTAGCGCCCTTGGGAGGCGTGTACCAGGCCGGCACGTTAAGCGGCAACCCGGTCGCCATGGCGGCGGGCATTGCGCAGCTTACCATTTTACAGGAACATCCCGACTATTATGAGGAATTGAACCGGAAAGGGGATTGGTTCTTTGGGCAAATTCAGCGGCTGCTGGAAGAAAAAGGCAAGCCTTGGCAGGTTAACCATGTGGGTTCCCTGGGGTGCCTGTATTTTACAGGGAGGCATGTAGGGAATTACCAGGACGCGAAGGCTTCCGATACAAAGATTTTTGCAGAATATTTCAAACACATGCTTGCGCAGGGGATTTATATTGCGCCTTCGCAATTTGAGGCGATGTTCCTATCCATTGCGCATACACAGGATATGCTGGGAAAGGCGTTGGAAGGGATAGCGTCATGGCTTTCCCAGCAGGCGGAAACTGAATAACAATATTCTTACAAAAAATTTAAAGAATATTAATTCTTTTTGCAAAAAAAGGGTGTATACTGTGATTATGTAAATTATACGGAACGTCAGAACAATCTGCCGTGAGTATACAAAATTCATCACATTATACATAGAAGAAGCGGAGAGGTTACAGTGACGAGTGAAGAACGGATGAGACGGGACAGGTATCTGGCGAGGAAGCGCCGGAGGAAACGGCAGAGGACAATTCAGATTATCAAGCGGTGCGTGATATCCTGCGCATGTGTGCTTCTGCTGGTGTTTGCTTTGACGAAGATTCTGCTGCGTGAAGAAAAGCCTGAGTCAGTGCAGGCGCAGCGCAACATATCCACAGTGAGCGTCAAGAAGGAAGAGAAGGAGCAGGAAGAAGAACAGGGATTTCAGCAGAAAGTGATTGAGGAAACGCCGGATTACACGGTAGACCTCCTGACGCCGAACCCCTATTCTAGGCCGCAGATGGCAATTGAAGAAGTAAAAGGGATTGTGGTGCATTATACCGCGAACCCGGGTACGACAGCGGAGCAGAACCGCAGTTATTTCGAGAGCCTCAAAGATACGCAAAAGACAAAGGCGAGCAGCCATTTTGTCATAGGGATTGATGGCAAAATCATTCAATGTATCCCCAGCTCAGAGATGTCTTATGCTTCCAATGACCGCAATGTGGATACGTTATCCATTGAGTGCTGCCATCAGGATGCGACGGGGCAGTTCACGCAGGAAACATATGATTCCCTGGTGGAGCTGACAGCGTGGCTCTGCGGGAAGTTTAACCTGCCGGTGGAAAGCGTAATCCGGCATTATGATGTAACTGGGAAAGAGTGCCCAATCTACTATGTGGAACATGAAGACGCTTGGGAGCAGTTTAAAAAGGACGTCCAAAAGTACCTTGATGAGCATGGGAAAGCGTCTAAGCAGGATTTATCCTGAGTTATGCAGGAATTTGCCTGCTATAAGGGATTCATATAATCTTTGTAAATAATCATGCAGGCTTTGTCTGCCAGAAAGCCTCCGGCATTGGGAAATGCCTGGAGGTTTTTTGGGTTATGTAAAATTAGCCGTCGGGTATATCTGCCGCCCAGTATAACAGCGGCTTACGGAAAAGAAAAAAATAACAAAAATAGGAAAAATTTTAAATAAAGCAGGAGACGTGTCTGTCTCATTTGGTGTGGGAATGGTTTTTTGAAAAAAATCGTAAAATTATACCATTTTCCGTAAAATAATGCATAAAAAAAATCCCCCAAAGTATCGCTCCATATAAAAATTAACTAAGGAATGAGGATGTTATATTGACTTTTTCCTACCAAAATAAGATAATTGTACCATAAGCCTGAGTATCGCAAGAAAGCTGCCAATGAGCAGGAGGGAAGAGGGAATGTCGGTATGCTAAGGCGTACATTTTAAATGTACAGGCAACCGTTCTCAGGGATCATGCTTCCTAGGGCAGCAGTCCCGGTATCAGGCTGAAAGCAGGGGGTACGTGTCGCCCCGCAGCTTTCAAAAAATATTAAGAAAAGGATGGAGAGATATGGGAAAAGTGAAGAACACGCGAAAGCGGCTGCTCACACTCGTCCTTGCGCTGGCAATGGTCATCACTTCCGTGAGCGTGCCAACGACAACCGCCGAGGCAGCCAAGAAAGTCAAAGTCAAAAAGGTTCAGATTACCAGCCCCAAGAAGAAGACTACGACTTTAGTTAAAGGCAAGACCCTCCAGATTAAAGTGAAGGTTACGCCTAAGAACGCATCGAACAAAAAGATGAGTTACAAAACAAGCAACAGGAAGATTGCTACCGTAAGCAGCAAGGGTAAGGTAAAAGGCATCAAGAAGGGCACAGCCAAGATTACCGTTACAGCGAAGGACGGCAGCAAGAAGAAAACAACCCTTACGGTGAAAGTAGTTAACCCGGTGAAGGTGAAGAAAGTGACGCTCAGCAAAAAGAGCGCATCAATTTATGTCGGCAAAACGGTGACATTGAAAGCTACCTGCACACCGAAGAACGCTACGGACAAGAGCGTTAGTTGGAAAAGCTCTAACAAGAAGACGGCTACAGTCTCCAGTAAGGGCGTTGTGAAGGGCATCAAGGCAGGGAAGGTTACAATCACCGCCACGGCAAAAGACGGCAGCAAGAAGAAAGCAACCTGCTCCGTAACCGTGAAAGCGAACCCCGTTACGCCGCCGGCCCCTAAGGTGACATTGGAGAAGATTGACGTTACAAAGGCGCCGACGAAGACAAATTATTACGTAGGCGATAAGTTTGACCCGGCGGGCATGGAAGTTACGGCAAGCTACTCTAATAA
>CATLBW010000178.1 GCA_949879775.1 uncultured Lachnospiraceae bacterium | reverse complement strand
TTTTGGCATAATTATAAATACAGGAAGAATAGCCTGGGGGAAGAAAAAGCATGGATTTCACCGAAAAAAAACTAAACGAGGCGTATGAGAACGCGCTCTGCCTACCTGTGGGCAGAGGGAGCCGGAATGTGCTGATGAGCGACTGCCATCGCGGCATTGGCAATTGGGGAGACAATTTCCAGCCCAATCAGAATTTGTTTTATGCTGCGCTGCAGTATTATAACAGAAGAAATTTCACTTATATCGAGCTGGGGGATGGGGACGAATTGTGGGAGAACCGCAATTTAAGGGAGATTGTGCAGACACACGATGAGCAGTTTCGCCTGATGGCGGAGTTTTACAGGAAAGGTCATTTTTACATGCTCTATGGCAACCATGACCGCAAGAAAGCGTGCCGGAAATATTTTAAATCTCATTGCCATGATTACTATTGCGAGATGGAGAGCCAGATGAAAAGCCTTTTCCCGGATATGAAAGTGCATGAGGGTATCCGGCTGCAAGATCGGTCAAGCGGGGCGGAACTGTTTTTGGTGCATGGGCACCAAGGCGATTTGTGGAATGATATTCTCTGGAAGCTTACCCGTTTTCTGGTCCGTTATCTCTGGCGGCCGTTGGAGATGGCGGGATGCAACGATCCTACGAGCGCGGCAAAGAACTACCAGAAAAAAGAGAAGACAGAACGGAGGCTGGCGGCATGGGCAGACAGGCATGGGAAGAACCTGGTTGCCGGCCATACGCACCGGCCTTCGTTCTCCCTCCCCGGGGAAGGGCATTATTTTAACGATGGAAGCTGCGTGCATCCCCGCAGCATCACGGCGCTTGAGTTGGAATGTGGAGAAGTTTCTCTGGTGAAATGGAGTGTGAAAGTGCGTGAAGATAATCTTTTGTACATTGGGCGTGAAGTGCTGGGAGGGCCGGAGGAGCTGGCAAGGTATGTCTAACAAATACGAAGGAGGAGGTTCTTTATGAAATTAGACCGGATGATTGGGATTTTATCCGTACTTTTGCAGCAGGATAAGGTGACGGCGCCTTATCTTGCTGAGAAGTTTGAAGTTTCCCGCCGCACGATTAATCGGGACATCGAGGCCCTTTGTATGGCAGGCATCCCGCTGGTGACGGAACCGGGGCAAAACGGCGGCGTTTCTATTATGGAGGGATATAAAATTGACCGCACATTATTAAGCAGGACGGATATGCAGGCGATTTTAGCCGGGCTAAAGAGCCTTGACAGCGTGAGCGGCACCAACCGTTATGCGCAACTGATGGAGAAGCTGTCGGCGGGGAGTTCCAGCCTGCTTGCCGGCGATATGCATATCTTAATCGACCTTTCCTCTTGGTACAAGGATTCCCTGTCCCCGAAAATAGAATTATTGCACAATGCAATTCTTACCGGGCGCAAAGTTTCTTTTACTTATTTTGCGCCTAAGGGAGAATCAAAAAGGAGCGTAGAGCCATATGATTTGATCTTTCAGTGGTCAAGCTGGTATTTGTGGGGCTGGTGCGAGTGCAGAGAAGATTTCCGTCTTTTCAAACTGACGCGGATGACGGATTTACAGACGAATGAGGCGTTTGAGCGGCGTGCGGCGCCGCTGCCTGATTTATCACCGGAGCGCATATTTCCTTATATGTATCAGGTAAAGGCGTTGATTGACCCGCAATATAAATGGCGGCTCGTGGAGGAATATGGACCGGAGAGTTTTATTGCCTGGCAGGATGGAAGGCTGTTGTTTTCTTTTGGCTTTATGGATAAGACAAGCATTGTTAGCTGGATTGTTTCCTTTGGGGGCGGCGCGGAGTTGTTAGAGCCGAAAGAACTGCGGCAAGATGTTCTGAAATTTGCCGAAAGAATCCAGGAAAAACATTTGCAATCATGACATACAGTTGTCGTGGTTGTTTTGATAGAATGAAGCCATCAAAAGAAAAGGATGGTAAATATAATGGATTACGAAATTGTGGCATTGAAAGAGAAAATTGCGGTAGGCGTATCGGCGCGGACAAACAATGCGTCGCCGGATATGGGAGCGGTTATCGGCGGGCTTTGGAACCGTTTTTATAAAGAGGGGGTATATGCTTCCATACCCGGTAAGGCAGATGGGAAGGCTTTGGGGATATACACTGAATATGCCGGAGACGAAAAAGCGGACTATACGGTTGTGGTTGCCTGTGAGACGTTAGAGGAGCCGCAAGAGGAAAAATATGCGGTTTGCCGGATTCCAGCCGGACGGTATGCAAAATTTGTCATCCATGGGGATATGGTGCAGGCGGTTGCCGCGGCCTGGCAGGAAATTTGGCAGATGGACCTGCCGCGGACATTCCAGTGTGATTTTGAGGAATATCAAGATGACAGCATGGACAATGCCGAAATCCATATCTATGTGGGGCTTGTGCAGGAAGAGGAAACAACGGCGGAGTCGAGATGTGGGTTATTATGCAGCAAATGTGAATACCGTGAACAGACGGGCTGCGCTGGGTGCGTACATATGCAAAAACCATTTTGGGGCGAAAACTGTCCGGTAAAATCCTGCTGTGAAGAGCGGGGGCTTTCTCATTGCGGCCAATGTGAAGCGTTTCCATGCGACCTGCTGAAACAATTTGCATACGACGAAAAGCAGGGCGACGATGGGAAACGGATTGAACAATGCAGGCTTTGGAAGGAAGCATGAGGCATATGCCCTTGTGATCCTTTTTACAGGATTACAGTAATCAAGAGCGAGCGCCCATCCGTGCTCTTGGCTGTAATCTTTCCTTTGTGGGCTTCGGTGACGGCGCGTGCAATGGAAAGGCCGATGCCATAACCGCCAGTCTCGGAGTTCCGTGAGTTGTCAGCGCGGTAAAAGCGGTCAAAAAGAAAAGGCAGGCTTTCCACGGAAAATTGTGCTACCGTATTATATACCATAAATTGAATGTTTTTTCCCCGCTTATCCAGGGTAACCTTGACGGCGCCTTGCGGCGGGGAATATTTTATGGCGTTGTCTATGAGGATGGAAAATAGGCGGCCTATGGAAGATTCGTCTCCACAGTAAGACAAAAGGGGCGTAATTTCCATAGAAAAATGCCGGCCTTGCAAATCTGCCAGTGTCTGGAAAGATTGTGCTATATCTTGTGCCAGGCCAGAGATAGAAAACTCCGTCTGCTGTAAATGGTTTTTGGCTTCTTCCATCCTTGACAAATAAATGAGGTTATCGGTCAAATCAGCAAGGCGCGCTGTCTGTTTGCCGATGCTTTTATTCCATTCATTTTCTCCATACTCCATTTCTAAGAGTTCGCGGTTCGCTTCAATAATGGCGAGCGGTGTTTTTATCTCATGTCCGGCATCGGTAATAAATTGCCGCTGCTTTTCATAGCTTTCCGATACAGGCCTCATGACCAGCCTGGAAAAAAAGAGCACCAGGACAAATACGGATAAAAGCCCAAGGACGGATATGAGGACGCTGGTAAAAAGAAAGGAGCGGAATGTGGAAAGGCTTCTTGCGCAGTCCACAAAGATAATCCGTATACCTTCTGGCGTATGCTCCATGAGATAGCGGTAAGAGGAGAGGAATCCCGCGGCTTGCTGCCGTTTCCATGCCTGGAGCGCATACGCGCAGGCGCCCTCGCTGTCGATGGCAGCGATTTTTTTGATATTTGTAGAAGATACGGCGCCGTCTTCTGTTAAAATTACAGAAAAGTACCTTGTCTCAAAAGGCATTTCCGGCGACATGTCCAGGGAATGCAGTTTCGGTTTCTTAGGGGTGGAAGGATTCTCCCCTTGCGGTTCCAAAGAATCAGCGGAAGCGTTATCGGCTGCCCCATCTTTAAAATCAGGAGAGGGATTCTCCCCTTGCGGCTCCCTGAAATCAGGGTGCGGGCGGTCTTTGGGAAATTCTCCGTCGTTTTCAGACAAGATATGCAGAATATGGTCGGCGTCTTCTGTAAGCTGCCTGAAATTGATAATATTAATACTGCCGATGATGACTGCCAGCACCAGCAGCATGGAGAGCATGGAAATGAGAATGAATTTATTCTGTAGTTTTCTAATCATCATGTTTCCTCCAGAAAATAGCCGGCGTTTCTGGCCGCTTTAATCTGCACATTGGCGTTAAGGGTTGTCAATTTTTTGCGAAGATAGGAAATATAGACCCAGACAACATTGATTTCCACCTCGCTATCATAACCCCAAATACGCTCAAAAAACCGCTCGCTGGAAATCAATTGTCCGGGATTGCCCATCAGCATCTCAAACATCTGGAATTCCTTATTGGCAAGCCGCAGGCTGCCGCTGGGAGAGGAGAGCGTAAAAGAGGCGAGGTCTAAAGACAGATTTCCTATTTGCAGGCTGGAATTAACGGCGCCTGTGTTTTCCCTGGTCATGGCGCGGATTCTTGCCAGCAGTTCTTTGGCGGCAAAAGGTTTGGTAAGGTAATCGTTAGCCCCAGCGTCCAGTCCTTCCACCTTATCGTCAATTTCTGATTTTGCCGTCAACAGTAAAATAGGGATGGGGTTTCCCTGGCTGCGGATTTGCCTGAGGACAGAAAGCCCATCCATCTTGGGCATCATAATATCCAATACTGCCCCGTCATAGTTGTTGCTGTTTAAATATGCCAGCGCTTCTTCGCCGTCGTATACGGCGTCCACAGAGTAATTGCTTCGCACAAGGATGGCAGTGAGTGCGCGAGAGAGTTCTTTTTCGTCTTCCGCCAATAGTAATCGCATAGTTGTTGTCCTTCCATTTTAAAAAGTTGTCTTTTGTCATTATACCGCTGCCAGAAAAAATTACAAGCCTCTTGCCAATTTTAAAAAGGGGTGATAAGATGAAAAATGTTACGGTTCACTCTGCAATGTCATTAAGTTAGTACCGGCAACATAGGGTATGCTATGGAAAAAATGACAAAAGCAGGATGCCTGGCTTCCCACATAGGCTAATGTTGCGGTCACAGACACATTTGGGACATGCCAAATAGG
>CATLBW010000177.1 GCA_949879775.1 uncultured Lachnospiraceae bacterium | reverse complement strand
CCCAAGCCGTCGTTATGTAACTGCAATACACTCAGAGTCTGCTTCAAAACAATAGCCAACCTCCCGTACACACCGAATGACAAAACAGCCCTCCGGCAATAACCTGCCCACTTTTTCGCGCAGGTTGTGAACATGGCAGGCTATGGCATTGTTGGCATTTCCAAAAGCCTCCTCCTTCCATATTTTCTGATATATCTGATCATAGGTAAGGACTCGCCCCTTATTTGCCGCAAGCAAGCAGAGCAGGTCATATTCTTTTGTTGTTAATTTAATTTCTTGGCTGTTACAGTATACTTTCCGTTGCATCTGGTCAATTTCCAAACCTGGAAGCGATAACACCGGATTATGTTCTGACCATAAAAAACTAAAATCTGGGTGATTTTTCAGTTTTTCCAGTATCTCATCCATAATATGTGAGTTTTTTCCGCTGTACTCAATTATAATCACTCTTTCGATGATATCACGCTCCTTATATTTAACATTTTCCAGCTATGACAACATACAAAAAACTTCATCCGCCCCTTTCCGAATATTCAATACCGCCACATCATCAAACTGTGTGGCTTTCGGGTTAATCTGCACCACTCTCGCGCCCGAACGGATATAAGGATAGTAAACCCCACCATAGCTGCCCTGTGCGCCGATAATGATAACAAGCTCCGCCTGTGCCGCAAAACTCCTTGCTTTACGCACTTCATCCTCCACCAGTCCGATATGCTTATAAACCGGAAATGCCCCGATCACGCCTCCGCATTTCTCACAGCGAGGAGCTTTACCCTGATTCCAAATCTGCACATCATTGTACTCCTGCCCGCATTTCAGACACTTATTAAATCCAAAGCTTCCTTGAATTTCCGCCACATTTCTGGAACCTGCCAGCGTATGCAGACAGTCAATATTCGTAGTAATAATGCCTTGCAGCAGACCATGCCTTTCATATTCTGCCAGTTTCTTGTGGGCAACACTCGGACCGTTCTCAAACATTGCATCCAAAAAGGCTTTCCTTGCCGTATTGTAATAATGATTCGGCGCACTTTTCAGCACCGCCGAAGAACTCATCTGCAGGACTAAAGGAAAATTCATATGTGCAAAATCCATAATCCCCGCTGCCATGGAAATCCCTGCACCGGTAATAGCAACCGTGTAACGGCTGCCATTAATATAATTCTGCAATCGTAAAATCTGTTCCTCCATATCACGATGCCCTTTCAAACTGGCTGTTGTAAAGTTCTGCATAAAAACCTCCCTTCGCCAACAATTCTGAATGATTCCCACTTTCCACAATATCCCCGTCCTTCATAACCAGAATCAAATCTGCATTTTTAATCGTGGACAGACGGTGTGCAATCACAAAGGAGGTGCGTCCTGCCATCAGCTTATCCATTGCGTTCTGGATCAAAATTTCCGTCCGGGTGTCCACGGAGCTTGTGGCCTCATCCAGAATCAGCATGGGCGCATTTTCTATCATGGCTCTCGCAATCGTGACAAGCTGCCGCTGCCCTGCGGACAGGCTGGCATTATCATTCAATACGGTATCATACCCTTTGGGAAGCGTTTTGATAAAATGGTGTAATCCCACCGCTCTGCACGCTGCTATCATTTGTTCATCCGTAACGCCCTCTTTGGAATAGACAATATTCTCCCGGATTGTCCCCTCGAACAGCCATGTGTCCTGTAAAACCATACAGAACAGGTTGTGGACATTTTCACGGGTAAGTGACTGAATCGGCGTGCCGTCAATCCTGATTTCCCCGCCCTGTGCCTCATAAAATCGCATCAGGAGATTTACCATTGTTGTCTTTCCCGCCCCGGTAGGCCCTACAATGGCAATTTTCTGTCCAGCTTTTACGGATGCTGAAAAATCATGGATAATGGTTTTATTTTCGTTATACCCAAAACGGATATGTTCAAATTCCACATTTCCATCCACCTCTGCCAAATGAACGGATTTCCCGCTTTCATCCGCAAGTTCTTCCTCCCCTAAAAATTCAAACACACGCTCACTGGCTGCCGCCGCAGACTGTAAACTGGTGGCTGCCTGTGCAAGCTGTGAAAGAGGCTGCGTAAAGAGACGGACATACAGCATAAACGCCACAATCACGCTGAATGAAATCGTGCCGTTCAATGTCAGAACCGCACCGACCACACAGACCACCACATACCCAAGGTTTCCCACAAAAGCCATGAGCGGCTGCATCAGCCCGGACATAAACTGGCTTTTCCATGCGGAGTTATATAACCGCTGGTTCATTTCGTGAAATTCTTTTTTTGCCGCTTTCTCACCGTTATATGCCTTCACCACATTATGGCCGGAATAGGTTTCCTCTATATGCCCATTCAGCGTACCAAGCTCCTGTTGCTGCTGCTTAAAATATTTCTGCGACCGGGAAATGATAAGCATCATCAGACCAAATCCTGAAAAGGCAGCTAAGATAGCAGAAACCGCCATAATCCAGTTGGTATAAAACATCATAACCAAAGAGCCGACAAACATAGCCGAAGCCGTCACCAGTGTCCCAATACTCTGGTTCAGTGTCTGCCCGATGGTGTCCACATCATTTGTCACACGGGACAGGATATTTCCCGTACTGGTCCCGTCAAAATATTTTAACGGCAGGCGGTTCATCTTCTGTGAAATTTCTGTCCGCAAAGATTTTGAAACTTTCTGCGTTATAGTTGCCATCACCATACCCTGGATCAGACTGAACAACCAGCCCAGACCGTACAACGCCGCAAGCAGGACGGCAATCTCCACTACCGCCTCCACATCAATCCCTGTCATCAGCCCTTCTGTCATCAGGTTTGTCATATCTGCCACTTTCCCCGGACCGATCAGATTCAGTATGGAGCCAGTAACCGCAAGCACCATAGCAAAAACTATCGCAGGAAGGTATCTGCCGCAATAGGCAAACAATTTTTTCAGGGAACCGCTGAAATCCTTTGCCTTTTCCCCGCCACCCATTTTTCTGTTTCCCGGACCAAAACTGCGTCCGGAACCATTGCTTTTTGGCATCTCATTTTTCTGTTCAGGCACTTTCCAATTCCTCCTTTGATAGCTGTGACTCTGCAATTTCACGGTAGACAGGGCAACTTTTCAAAAGTTCCTTATGCCTGCCAATCCCCACAATCTTTCCTTCATCCAACACAATAATCTTGTCAGCATCCATTATCGTACCGATACGCTGTGCCACAATCAAAGTCGTAGCCGTTCCGGTTTCCTGTTTCAGCATTTTCCGAAGAACCCGGTCTGTCTTATAATCCAGCGCAGAAAAAGAATCATCAAAAATGTAGATTTCCGGCCTGCAGTAAATGGCTCTTGCTATGGCAAGCCGCTGTTTCTGCCCGCCGGACAGATTTGTTCCGCCCTGTGCAACCGCCGTGTGATAACCATTTTCCATACCTTGGACAAAATCATCTGCCTGTGCAATTTCTATGGATTTCCAAAGCAATTCTTCATCCACACTCTGACGCCCATTTTCTCCATACGTCACATTTGACAGCACACTTCCCCTGAACATAACGGCCCGCTGTGAGACATATCCCAATTTCCTGTGAAGGGCCTCCTGGGTATATTCTTTAATATTAATCCCATCAATACAGATTTCCCCTTCGGTCACATCATAAAAACGGGGAACCAGGTTAATCAGGGTACTTTTCCCGCTTCCGGTAGAACCTATGAATGCCACCGTCTCTCCCCGATGGACGGTAAAATTGATGTCTGTGAGAATAGCTTCCTCTGCATCCGGGTAGCGGAATGATACGTGCCTAAATTCAATTTCCCCCTGTTCGAATAACTCGGAACCGCTGATTTTACCATCCTTTATTTTGATCTCCGTATTAAGCACTTCATTGATACGTTTCGCCGACACAACAGCCCTCGGCAACACGATAAAGGTCATAACAAGCATCATAAATGCCATAATGATCTGCATGGCATAGGAGGAAAATACCACCATATCCGAGAAGATGCCGAGCCGGTCTGTAACCGCCGCCTCATTGATAATATATACGCCCACCCAATAAATAGCCAGCGTCAGGCCGGACATAATCAATGTCATGCCTGGGAACAACACGGACATGGTTCTGCTGGTAAACAGGTTCGTCCTTGTCAGTTCTTCGTTTGCACCCTCAAATTTTTTTTCCTGATACCCCTCCGCATTATAGGCCCGCACCACACGGATACCTGTGAGATTTTCCCTTGCCACACGGTTCAGCTTATCCGTAAGTTTCTGCATATTCTTAAATTTAGGCAGCACCAGGGCGATCACTGTGCCAAGCATTACTGTAAGGATTGCAACCGCACCTCCCGTGATGGCTGTCCACTGCCAGCTTTTCCCGGCTATTTTCAAGATTGCCCATACCGCCAAAATCGGCGCTTTCATCATTGCCTGCAGCCCTAATGCCACAAACATCTGAATCTGCTGAATATCATTGGTAGTACGTGTGATCAGGCTCGCCGTGGAAAATTTTCCGATTTCCTCCATTGAAAAATCCATCGTCTTATTATAAACTGCCTCCCGCAGACGCATGGCAAGCCCCGCCGCAATCTGTGCCACAAAGAAGCCCACAACAAAAGCCGTCACAAGGCTCCCCAACGCACACAGCAGCATGGAAGCTCCTGCAGACAAAACCTCGCCCATCTCACTGCCTGGCGTTTGTACCAAAGTGGTAATCTCCCTCATGTAATCTGGCAGCCGCAGATCCAGCCCTACCCCGCAGACGATAAAGACAAGGGAGCATAAGACAAACAGCCAGTCACGTCGGTTCATGTATTTTAATATTTTAAGCATAAAAACCTCCTTCGTTGTCACTCTGTACGCAATGCCGCTACCGGGTCTTTCTTCGCCGCCCTTCTGGAAGGAATCCATCCTGCAATGACTGTAATCGCCACGCTTAACAGGATTAAGAGCAGCGCCGCCGTAACCGGGAGGGAAGCAGAAATCTCCGAAACGCCCAATAAGTTCTGGATAACCGAAGTAATCGG
>CATLBW010000176.1 GCA_949879775.1 uncultured Lachnospiraceae bacterium | reverse complement strand
GCCGAGGCCCTTGCAAATGAGAAATTAAAAGAATTTTGTAAGGAATTATCAGAAAAAGGGGTACAAATTATAGAAAATAATGTTATGATAGTAACGGATGGGAAAAACTGCACTGCTTCCGGCAGCCTAAAAGTGATTGAGCCGTTAGGCGTCCGGAAAGCGACCAGTATGGTGGACCTACCGCAGGAAGGGCAGATGGAAGATGAGTCTGATGGAGACAGAGATTGATATACCGGCAGAACATATAGCCAATGTGTTTGGGCAATTTGATGTGCATACGAAAAAGGTGGAGCGCGCATTTGGCGTCACTGTCGCGCTGCGTGAAAATAATTTAAAAATTCTTGGTAAAGATGCAGACGTCCATAAGGCGTCGCGCGTATTTAAGCAATTGTTTGAATTGTCCAAACGCGGCAACCAGATCACGGAGCAAAATGTAGATTATGCAATCTCCCTGACATTTGAGGAGAATGAATCGGCGATTGTGGAGATTGATAAAGAGTTAATCTGCCATACGATTAATGGCAAGCCGGTTAAGCCTAAGACGTTAGGGCAGAAGCGTTATGTGGATGAAATCCGGGATAAGATGATTGTGTTTGGGTTAGGGCCTGCAGGCACGGGCAAAACCTACCTTGCGATGGCCATGGCGATTACGGCCTTTAAAAATGAAGAGGTGGGCAGGATTATCCTTACCCGCCCGGCAATAGAGGCGGGAGAGAAATTAGGTTTCCTGCCGGGGGATTTGCAGAGTAAGATAGACCCGTACCTGCGTCCGTTGTATGACGCCCTGTATCAGATTATGGGCGCGGAAAGTTTTCAGAAAAATATGGAGAGGGGCTTGATAGAGGTGGCGCCGCTTGCTTATATGCGTGGGAGGACTTTGGACAATGCGTTTATTATTTTGGACGAGGCGCAAAATACTACGCCTGCCCAGATGAAGATGTTCCTGACACGCATTGGTTTTGGCTCTAAGGTGGTGGTGACAGGGGACGCTACGCAAAAAGACCTTGCCCCAGGCAGCGTTTCCGGCATGGATGTGGCGCTGCGTGTCCTTAAGGCGGTAGAAGACATTGGCATTTGCCAGTTGACAAGCAGCGACGTTGTGCGCCATCCGTTAGTGCAAAAAATAGTAAAGGCTTACGAAGAATATGAGAAGCAAGAGAGAAGAGGAAGTAAGGACAAGAATTGGGACAAGGGAAGAAACCGCAAACGATAAAAACCCTGAGGAAGAAACCGCAGCCGAACAGAGGGCAGGAGGGCGTGATTTTAAGTACCGCAGGTTTTTCGTCTTGTTCCTTGCAGCCTGTACGGTTTTGGAAAGCGTGCTTGCAGGGATTATTTGTAAACAGACGCTGCATCATCAAATTGTATTAGCCCTTGTCGGGGCGCTGTATGCCGTGCTGTTTCTCTCCGCACTGGAAATCAAGAGGCTGAAAGAGGAATGGTTATTTGAAAAGTTGGGGGATTACAGGCGGCTTGTGGTATTTTATTGCACGGGCGGCGTGCTGGCAATATTGTTTTTGTTCCTGCCGGAGTTTGTGCGCCCGATGGCGCTTTTGAGCATGGTTGTCTCGACCGTGGTAAGCCCCATCTTTGGCATGGTGTCCGGGATGTTCCACTGCACGGTGTATATATTGTGCGGGTCACAGGACATGTATGCCCTGCTGTGCATGATGCTGCTTTTGCTTTGCGGCTGCTTTGCCCCATCCTTCCTGGAAAAAAGAGAGCATTTCCGGTGGGGGATGGCATATCTGTTTTTGTTTGCGCTGGCGACGGTTTTGATATTCTCCTGTTTAGCCTCTGGCAGGCTTAATAGGGACTTGGTTATATATGCGCTGTGCAATGGCATACTTACAGCGTCCGCAGCAGCCTGGCTGTACCGTATATGCCTGACAAGGCCCAAAGAGCCGCGGGAGCATGCAATGAAGAGGGTCTTGTCAGATAAGTTTGGCTTGGTGAAGGAAATTGAGCGATTTTCCCGTGCGGATTATGAACATGCGAGAAAAGTGTCTGCAATTTCGGAAAACTGCGCGAGGGTTGTGGATGCCGATCCCTATATTGCGGCGGCGGGCGGGTTCTATTACCGCCTTGGCAGGATGGAGGGGGAACCTTCTGTGGAGAATGGCGTGGCGCTGGCGCGGATTAATTATCTTCCCAAGGAGATTATTGAGATTTTAAAAGAATACAATGGAGAGAAAAAACTGCCGTCTACGGTGGAATCCGCGATTGTACATATCGTGGACAGTGTGGTGGCAAAGTTTGATGTTTTAGATAAAAGCGCCCTTTCAAGCTCCTGGAACCAGGATTTCATTGTGTATCAGATTTTAAATGAGAACTCTTCCGCGGGGCTTTATGATAAATCGGGGCTGGGCATGAATATGTACCTGAAAATCAGGGATTATCTAGTAGAGGAGGCGAAGCTTCTGTGACGCTTACATTGGAAGAAGAGGTAGAGGTAACCTTGGGCTTTGACTATAAACAGCTTGCAGAGGAAGTGGCTCAGGCGGCGATTGATGCGGAGGGCTTCCCATATGAAGCGGAAGTGAGCCTGCTGCTGGTGTCGGCCAAGGACATACGCCAGATTAACAAGCAGCAGCGCCAGGTTGACGCGCCTACAGACGTCCTGTCTTTTCCACTGATAAGTTACGCATTTCCCGGGGATTTTTCCAAAATAGAGGAAGATGGGGATAATTTTAACCCCGATACCGGGGAAGCCCTTTTAGGGGACATTGTGCTCTGTGTGGATAAGGTTAAGGAACAGGCGAAGAGTTATGGGCACAGTGAAAAGCGCGAATATGCTTTCCTCATCTTGCACAGCTTCCTTCATTTATTTGGCTACGACCATATGACGGAGGCAGATTCTAAGATTATGGAAGCAAAACAGAACCATATACTGTGCCAGATGGGGATTTTGCGGTAATGCCGTGATATAAAGCCGCCCAGGGATAAAAATGTTTTACGCATTCGGCAAAAGGCGGATGTTAAATATAAATCTCAGATTTATGAAAACTAAAATTTGGAGGAATTACTATGAAGAGACGTATGATTTACCTGCTCCTGGCAATCTGTGTCCTTGGCACAATTGTGGGATGTGGCAAAAAGAAACAGGAAGAACCGAAACCACAAGTACAGGAAGCCGAACCTAAGCCAGAGCCAGAACCGGAGCCAGAGCCTGAACCAGAACCAGAACAGGAAGATACCCATGACGGTATGGCGAAGAGTTACCTTACCGGGGAATGGATAGACGAGGGGCTGGCGAAGAAGAGGCCGCTGGCAATCATGATTGGCAATACTTCCGATGCGCTGCCGCAGTATGGGATTTCTTCTGCGGATGTTATCTACGAAGTGCCCGTAGAGGGTTCCTATACCCGTTTGATGGCAATTTTCCAGGATTATAGCGGCCTTGAGAAGATTGGCTCTGTGCGAAGCTGCCGTCACTACTTTATCTATTTTGCAAGGGAGTTTGATTCCATTTACGCGCATTATGGACAGGCCGTCTATGCGGAGCCGATCCTTGCGCGGGAGGACGTGCATAACTTAAGCGGCATGGATTCTTCCATTGAGTCCATCATGTTTTACCGCGACCCGGATCGCAAGTCCCCCCACAATGCGTTTACCAGCGGGGACGGCGTCAATGCCGGGATTGAAAAAATGGGCTACCGCACGGAGCTTTCCGAGAACTACAGCGGGCATTACAAATTTGCAGACGATGACGCGCAGGTACAGCTTAGCGGGGAAGACGCCCTGGTCGTAAGCCCTGGGTATTTTGTCAATAAGCCCTGGTTTGTATACAACAGCAAAGATAAATTATATTACCGTTATGAATTTAAGGATAAGCAGATTGACGGTGCCAACGAAGCGCAGCTTGCCGTAAAAAATATCCTTATCCAGTATTGCAGTTGGTCTTATAAGGATGAAAACGGCTATATGGATATTGACACGCTTTCCGGCGGGGACGGTTACTATTTTACGAATGGCAAAATGGAAAAAGTTACCTGGACTAAGGACAATGAGGACTCCCCGGCACGTTACTTTGATGAGAGCGGGAATGAGATTACCATCAATCAAGGCAAGACCTGGGTATGCATTGCGCGCAATGATTATAAAGAGCGGTTTGGCGTTTACGCGACGGAAGAAGAATTATCAGAGGCAAGGGCAACAGAACAGTAGGAAGTTTTATTGAGGAATTTCTATGAGCAGAAGTAATAAACGTGAATCCAATTTCCTTGTGCAGGGCTCGATTTTGGCAGTGGCGTCCATTATCAGCCGTATCATAGGGCTATTGTACCGGATTCCCTTAAAATCCATTATCGGCGATATTGGGAACGACTATTATGGGACAGCTATGGAGATTTACAGCATTTTGCTGTTAATCTCCTCCTATAGCCTGCCGGTAGCTGTTTCCAAGCTGGTGTCGGCGAGGATGGCAAAGGGACAGCGCAAAAATGCATATCGTATTTTCAAGGGGGCGCTGCTGTTTGCCCTGGTTTCCGGGAGCGTGGCATGCCTGACTGTATATTTCGGTGCAGGGTTCATCACAACATATATTGTAAATACGCCTCTAAGCATTTTTGCCCTGAAGGTGTTGGCGCCTACCTTATTGATCGTGGCGCTGCTTGGCGTCATCCGGGGCTACTTCCAGGGGATAGGGACTATGATGCCCAGCGCGGTGTCCCAGCTCATTGAGCAGATCGTCAATGCCATCATCAGCGTATGGTTTGCCCATATGCTGTTCCAATATGGCACGAGGATCGGCGCAGTCCTGGGTAACCCTGCCACTTATGCGGAGGCCTACGGTGCGGCGGGCGGCACGATAGGAACGGGGGTAGGGGCATTTGCGGCGTTGGTTTTTACAATCATCGTTTTTGTCCTTTACCGTGCCAAATTCATAAAACAGGTTAAGAGTGACCACAGTGGGAAAACGGAGAGTTATGGGCGGGTTTTTTGCGTGCTGATCATGACGATCCTGCCTGTGCTGCTGAGCACAACCATTTATAATATTACGTCGTTTCTGGATACCAGCGTGTTCAAACAGATAGCGGAACAGCAGGGCTACAAAGAATTGGATTA
>CATLBW010000175.1 GCA_949879775.1 uncultured Lachnospiraceae bacterium | reverse complement strand
AGCCGTGCAGCAGATGTTACTGATTTTGCAAAACACTTTATAATATACACTGTAAACCACACAATCAGAAACGGCCCTGGTGCAAGCAGTGAATCCCAAAACTAAATAAAAATCCTCCGGGAGCATATTGCATTCCATTCCTGCATATGCTATAATGCCGATAGGCAAAAGGATATAGCATACATCTAGCATGTTTGCACACCAAAAACCCCCGGAAGGCAGTCCGGGGGTTTTCTTTGGCTAATTGTCATCATTGTTACCGTCTAACCACTTGATGATGTAGTGGCAAGCTACACCAGCCATAACGGTAACCAGAAAAGAAATCAACATCTCCATATGCCCCCCCTTTCCGTTGCCGGATTGGGTATGACAACATAGGGATCTGCCAAATAATTTTGGCAGCATAAAATATCTGGGCAAAGGCAGGCGAAGGCCTTATGGCGTATACCCTCCGGTTACGGAATACACCTTTCGTGGACCCGTCTCCCCCAAAGCCCTGGCATACGCCGAGACCTAGGAAGAGGGGTACGAAACCCTCACCACCTACAACATGGAAAAAACCGGGAAAATAAAGGTAAACCGTAGAATGTTCATTGACCGCACGCCTACGTTCTCGGAATTATATGGGAAATCCTTCCAGGAAAAATACCATAGTTCACCTAAGAAGCTTTCCAAGGCGTCCATGGACTGATAGCTATAATTAAGTTAAGTTGACTTTATCAACACATAGGCCTATAATGTAAGTCGACAAAGTCAACTTACATAAGGGGGATAACATTGAATGAAGCTATAATAAAAAAAATACGACAATTCAACCGATACTACACTGTATGGTTAAATGTTATGAATAAAGGATATTTAGGTACAAGCTTCTCATGGCCTGAATCAAGGGTAATATTTGAAATATATAGTAACCAAGGGATAAATGCCACTGAATTATGCGAGCATCTAAACATGGACAAAGGTTACGTGAGCAGGATTCTTGCTAAGCTTGAAGAAAAAGGATTTTTATCGAGAAAACTCGTTTCGGGAAGCAAAGGGATTAAAAAATTATACCTAACAAACGCAGGAAATCAAGAAGCAAAACAAATAGACCAAAATGGGGATCAACAGATATATGAAAAGCTAAAAAATATGGATAAAAAAGATTGTGACAGGTTATGCGAAGCAATGGTATTGATTGAAAATACATTGCGTAAAAACGAAAAAAATAATATCGATTTTGAAGGGACTGCGATGAATATTGAAATTGTTTTGGCCTATACGCACACACAAGAAATAAATACCCTATTCTCAGAATACACAAATATGTTAATCGCCAATGATAGTTCTTTTCAAAATTATCTTGAACTTCAGCATTATGATGAAGAAATCATCCATTTAGAAGAAAAATATGGTATGCCTTCTGGAAGATTGTACTTGGCTTATTGTAATGGAGAAGCAGCAGGCTGCATTGGGCTAAAAAAGATAGATGATAAAAATTGTGAAATGAAACGTCTTTACGTAAGGCCTCAATTCCGAGGAAAAAAGATTGGTAAACTACTGGTACAGAAAATTATATTTGACGCAAAAGAAATTGGTTATTCTTATATGTTGTTAGATACTCTCCCCTTTTTAGGGCAGGCAATCCATCTATATGAAAAATTCGGTTTTTACAAAATTGATTGTTATAACAATAGTCCTATGAGTACATCTCTATATATGAAATTGGATTTATAATCTGTACAAATTACCCTCTGTGCTTTTATTTAAGGTTAACCCGGCAGCTATTATTTTAAAATCCTTGCATTGCCGTGGCGTAAGTTATAGAAACCCTTTTTGACGGTATTCTTTGGACAAATAAAAAAGAGGAGGACTATAAAATGGTTCAGCTATTGTTGATTATTATTTATTCCGCTTTTATCAGCCTAGGACTTCCAGATTCCCTGCTGGGTTCAGCGTGGCCGACAATGTATCAGGAGTTTTCTGTACCCGTCTCCTATGCAGGCGGGATTTCTATGATTATTGCTGCAGGGACGATTGTTTCCAGCCTGCAAAGCGATAGGCTGACCAGAAAATTTGGGACAGGCAAATTTACGGCCGCCAGTGTATCCATGACTGCTTTCGCATTGTTTGGATTTTCAATCAGCCATTCCTATGCCGCATTATGCTTATGGGCTATTCCTTATGGCCTTGGAGCCGGAAGTGTAGACGCTTCTTTAAATAACTATGTTGCGCTTCATTATGCAAGCAAACATATGAGCTGGCTGCATTGTATGTGGGGCGTTGGCGCATCGCTTGGCCCGTACATCATGGGTTATGCGTTGACTGGCGGGCAGGGATGGAATATGGGTTATCGCTATATCGCCATCCTCCAAATTGCATTGACCGCTATATTGGTTTTCAGCCTGCCATTATGGAAAAAACAGGGCGGCAATGATACAGGGCAAACGGACGGCGAAGAGCCTGGTAAACCGCTTTCTTTGCGTCAGATTATTAAAATTCCGGGAGCAAAAGAGGTCATGGTTACTTTTTTCTGCTACTGCGCCCTTGAACAGACAGCCGGTTTATGGGCAAGCAGCTATCTTGTGCTGCGTCGGGGATTATCTGCAGAAACTGCCGCCGGGTTTGCAGGTCTGTTTTTCATGGGTATCACGGCAGGCAGGGCTTTCAGTGGGTTTTTAACAATAAAGTTAAGCGATACGCAGATGATACGGCTTGGGCAGGGATTTATCTTATCTGGCATCGTGTTTTTGTTTTTGCCGTTTGCTAACGCAAGCTCATTATTCGGGTTGATTTTAGTTGGATTGGGCTGCGCTCCGGTCTATCCATCCATTATACATTCCACACCGGAACATTTTGGCACAGATAAGTCACAGGCTATGATTGGCGTACAAATGGCATCTGCCTATGTGGGAACCTGCTTTATGCCGCCAGTTTTCGGATTTATCGCAAACCATATCAGCGTATCCCTGTTTCCCGTTTATTTGCTTGCGATACTGGCTCTTATGGCTGTTATGCATGAAAAAATGTTATCTAAAGTAATTGCAACTAAAAAGGGGGATTTATTATGATTATATACTTAATGATAGAAGATATTGGAGCAGGGCAGCATAACCGCACTGCTCCATATGAGGAAATGGCATACCGGGGTATTAAAAAACCATAACGGCCGCTGCCCTCCTCTAAAGCTCACACTCTCTTTACATAATTAGAATGGATATACCCCTCATTCCCTTCCACTACGATATGTGTCCATATGCCGGAAACGCCAAGCACATTGAAAAGGTTCCCCTTATCCAAGATGCGGATAACATTGTCCCCAAAATCTGGCTTTGACCTCACACGCACGCCATTACCCGTACATTGTGCAACATAAACTTTCTCCCCAATAATAGAAATATACTTTGCCGCGCTGTAGCCAGTGGCTCCCTGATACCTTACTTTGTGCCACTCGCCGCCCCGTTCTAATATCTCCAGCTCCCCCCATCTGGGGACGGACGACACCCTTTCTCCATTTGGCTCCTTCCTGATTAGGAGCGGGTCTTGCTCTGTAACCACAAGCCCCCTCGCGGATTTCACTTCTGTCGGGTAAACAGAGGAACCCCCCCTGCTGACCTGCTCCTTGAAATCCTCCCACAATGACGGATCATCCATCATATTCCTGGGGCAATGCTTCCCCGTTGCATCAAAATGGCGGATTACCCTGTCGGCCGGAATGCCTGCCGTCTGCATCAGCTCCTTCGTCAAGGCAATGGCGTTTGCCCTTGCTTCCCCATAATCCCCGTCTGAGTTCACACATATCTCTATGCTTATCGTATTCCTGTTATCTGCATCCCCAATAGGATGCGCGCCATACTCTTTGCCTACGGAATACGTGCCGTCGGCATGTTCCGCCGCCTGGTATACGCCGTCTGAGCCACAGTAATAATGGGCGGATATGCTCAAGTGCCCCGCTGCCTGCGCCTGTGCGTGTTTTCTCGCCCCGGCGCCTTGTGAAAAATTATCTGTCTCATGGATAACAATATACTTGGGTACATTCTGTCCTGTGTAGGTGTTCTCTGTTGAAATAAATTCCCTATTAATATCCATATGGCTGCCTCCACTTCCTTCAAAAATTTACAGTTGTTACCATCCACTGTTTTATGTGGCAGGCCAGCATTTTATACCTCATAATATTCTTTTCATCCCATGCAATGTCAGCGCCGCCCCCAAATATACAACGCCTCCGAGTATCATAAGGGGCAGCCTGCCGAAAATTACGCCGACGGCTACGCCAACTGCAATTACTAATATCTGCACCCATACCCTCAAATCATAAAAGCTGGCAGCAATCAACGCTTCCAGCGTCAGGACAACGCAAACTACCGGCACAGGCATATGGAGCACAAATATGCCCAACAAGATTGCCGCCGAAAAGCCTAGCGCATACACAGCCGTAATCCCATAGAACCTTCTCCTTTGGCGCCTCTTGCGCTCCTCATTCATGGCAATCTTTTTATGGACGCCGCCCCTTTTAAATTCAGCTATCTCTACAATCTCTAAATCATTATCATTTACGGCAGATTCCTTCTTATCCATATAAACCTCCCATTATGGCACAAGCTAGTGTACTGTATCATTTGTTTCAATTATGTCAAAAAGTACCTTCCCACCACTCCGTGAAAAGGTACTCCCTATACAGCCAAAGAAGGGACTCGAACCCTCGACCTACGCATTACGAATGCGACGCGCTACCAACTGCGCCACTTTGGCTCATTTATTAACAAATCTTCATATATTATACAAGCTTTTTCGTCATTTGGCAAGTGTTTTTTCAAAAAAATTCTAAAAATTTGTAACAGCCCGTTACTGCTCACACAGGACTTTGCATTTACTGCAAAGTCCGTAAGAAAATGATTCAGGTGTGAGCAAATCCCATTCGCGAAGAGAATTTTACATGGATTTGCGAATGTTACTGTGAACGGAGTGAACCAATGTCATTAAGTTAATAACGAATTGTCTGAAATGGTTAGATTCTTTTTATGAGGTCTAACCATTTTTTTCTTACAAAAGGGGTTGACAAATTCTCTGGAATGTGCGGCCGCTCTCGCTGCTGATT
>CATLBW010000174.1 GCA_949879775.1 uncultured Lachnospiraceae bacterium | reverse complement strand
GAGTGGCGGAATTGGCAGACGCGCAGGCTTCAGGTGCCTGTGGTAGCAATATCGTGTGGGTTCAAGTCCCATCTCCTGCATGGATAAAAAGGCTGTTGCTGAATGCAACAGCCTTTTTATCTTTTAGGATTAGGGTGTCAAAAGGAGGATACAGGATGCTGTACAGGACGAATCCTGCCAATCAGGACAAGCTGTCGATTTTGGGCTATGGATGTCTGCGTTTTCCCAGGAAGGGCACGGTGATTGACCAGGATAAAGCGGAACAACAGATGCGGTTTGCCATCGAACATGGGGTGAATTATTTTGACACGGCATATACTTATGGGGGGAGCGAGGCCTGCCTTGGCAAGTTCCTGGCGAAGGGCTACCGTGACAAGGTGAAAATTGCGACAAAGCTGCCCCACTATTATGTCAAGAAGAGTGGAGACATGGAGCGGTATTTTATGGAGGAGTTAGAGCGCCTTAGGACCGACCATGTGGAATATTATCTGATGCATATGCTGAATGATGTGGCAACCTGGGGGCGGCTTAAGGGGCTGGGCGTCACAGAGTGGATTGCAAAGAAGAAAGCTAAGGGGCAGATTGGGAATATTGGCTTTTCTTTCCATGGCGGCACGGAGAACTTTAGAAAGATCCTTGATGCATATGATTGGGATTTCTGCCAGATTCAGTATAATTATATGGACGAGCATTCCCAGGCGGGAAGGAGAGGGCTTAAGTACGCGCATGAGAAGGGGCTTCCTGTGATTATCATGGAGCCGCTCAGGGGAGGGCGTCTGGTGCAAGGGCTACCCAAGAGCGCGGCAAAGCTCTTTGAGGAGGAGGAGCCTAAGCGGAGCGCTGCAGAATGGGGGCTGCGCTGGCTGTGGGACCAGCCGGAAGTGACGGTGACGCTTTCCGGCATGAGTGACATGGCCCAGGTACAGGAGAATGTAAGGATTGCAGACGAGGCGGAAGTTGGCTGCATGACGGAGCGGGATTTACAAGTGATTGAGAAGGTTAAGGCGGAGATTAACCGTTATATAAAAGTACCCTGCACCGGATGTGGGTATTGTATGCCCTGCCCGGCGGGGGTGGACATCCCCGGCTGTTTTGCTGCTTATAATACAAGGTACACGGATAGCTGGTATCAGGGCATGAAAGCGTATATGATGTGCACGACGCTGCGCACAAACCCCAGCAATGCTTCCAAGTGCATTCGATGTGGGAAATGTGAGCAGCATTGCCCGCAGAATATCCCGATACGCGAGAGCTTAAGTCAGGTGAAGAGGCACATGGAGACCATGCCCTACCGGATTGCGCGGTTCATCTCTAAGTGCAATGGCAAATATTAGCTTATTCCATCCTATATATCCGTCATTAAATAATTGCCGGATATATAGACACTCCGGGGGATGCGCACTCGCACGAAGATGCAGATTCCGCAAAGCGGCCGTGCTTGGCGCAGATGGCGATAACTAATGGGCATCTATATATATGTAAATTTCTGCGGTTTTTGAAGAAAAAATAAAGGAAATGAAAGATTTATGCGGAATATATCATTTAGAGGTGATGTGGATTGCTCATCAGAGAGAATATAGAGCTGTTGGAACGGACCTATTTAAGCCCATTTGCGTCGTTGAGCGAGAAATCAAAGGGGCGTGACAGAAAGGAGGCGCAGTGTGATATCCGGCCGGTATTTCAAAGGGACCGTGACAGGATTCTGCACTGCAAGTCTTTTCGCCGCCTGAAACATAAGACACAAGTTTTTCTGACGCCTCGGGGCGACCATTACCGTACCAGGCTGACGCATACGTTGGAAGTTTCCCAGAATGCCCGCACGATTGCCAAAGCGCTGAGGCTGAATGAGGATTTGACTGAGGCGATTGCGCTCGGGCATGATTTGGGGCATACGCCTTTTGGACATGCCGGCGAGCGTGTGTTGAATAATATCTGTGAGGGCGGGTTCCGGCACAATGAACAGAGCGTGCGGATTGTGGAGAAGCTTGAGAAAGAAGGGGAAGGGCTGAACCTGACCTGGGAAGTGCGGGATGGGATTTTGAACCACCAGACCTGCTTGATGCCCTCTACCCTTGAGGGGAAGATTGTCCGTTTTTCCGACAAGATTGCATATATTAACCATGATATAGATGATGCCATCCGGGCGCGCGTGCTGTCTGAGGGAGACATCCCGATAGAGTACCGTGAGGTTTTGGGGATGACCTCGCGGGAGCGTTTGGACAACCTAATCCATAATATCATCACGAACAGTTTAGGGAAGAATGATATCTGTATGTCACAGGAGGTTGAGGCGGCGATGCGCAACTTGCGCAAATTCATGTTTGAGAAGGTATACTGCAACCCCCTGGCAAAGGGAGAGGAGGAGCGTGCCGAGGGGCTGGTTAGCCGATTGTTCCAGTATTACATACAGCATATTGACGAGATGCCGGCATGGTGTCTTTACATGATAGAGCAGGGGCAGACGCGGGAGCGTATTGTCTGCGATTATATTGCGGGCATGACAGACCAGTATGCAATTGCCAAATTTGAGCAATATTTTTTGCCCAAGGCATGGCAGGTGAATTGAGTCTGCATGGCAGCGGCAGGCAGTGAAAGGAGAGTTGGATGCCGTATTATTCCGATGAACTGATTGAACAAGTCCGTTCCGCTAATGATATTGTAAATGTGATTTCTGATTACGTGCGTTTGCAGAAAAAGGGCAGTACCCATTTTGGACTCTGTCCTTTTCATAACGAGAAGAGCCCGTCCTTTTCGGTGAGCCAGGCAAAGCAGATGTATTATTGTTTTGGCTGCGGGGCAGGGGGCAACGTAATCACTTTCCTGATGCAGTATGAGAATTATACGTTTCAGGAGGCGCTGCAGGAGCTTGCACAGAGGGCGGGGATTGAATTGCCTAAGCAGGAAATGTCCGCCAGGGCAAGGCATGAGGCGGACAAGCGTGCAAGGATTTTAGAGGTCAATAAAACGGCGGCAAAATATTTTTATGCCCAACTGCGCATGGAGCAGGGGCAGAACGCAATGCGCTATTTTATAAACCGTGGGCTTGGCACGGAGACGCTTAAAAAGTTTGGGCTTGGGTACGCGAACAAGTATAGCGACGATTTGTACAGGTATCTGCGCAAGCAGGGGTATGAGGATGAATTGCTGAAGGATTCCGGGCTTGTTACCATTGACGAGAGGCGGGGAGGGCGCGATAAGTTCTGGAACCGGGTCATGTTCCCCATTATGGACGTGAACCACCGTGTGATTGGTTTTGGCGGCCGCGTGATGGGGGAAGGGGAGCCGAAGTATTTAAACTCCCCGGAGACGATGGTGTTTGACAAGAGCCGCAGCCTCTACGGCCTGCATCTGGCAAAAAGCACAAGGAAGCCTTATATCCTGCTGTGCGAGGGGTATATGGATGTGATTGCGCTGCACCAGGCAGGGTTTGACAATGCGGTTGCCTCTTTGGGGACGTCGTTTACCGCTGGACATGCCAATCTCTTGAAACGATACACAAAAGAAGTTTACTGTACATTTGACAGTGATGGCGCCGGGGTCAAAGCGGCCCTGCGGGCGCTCCCGCTATTGAAAGAAGCGGGGATTACGGCGAAGATTGTAAGGATGGGGCAGTATAAAGATCCGGATGAGTTCTTGAAATCAGAGGGTGCAGACGCTTATCAGAGACGGATTGATGAGGCGCAGAACAGTTTCTTGTTTGAAATAGAAATGTTGGAGCAGGAGTACGATTTGGATGACCCGGAAGGCAAGACGGCCTTTTATAATGCGGTTGCCAGGCGGATTCTTGCATTTGAGGAGGAATTGGAGCGTGATAATTATATAGAGGCGGTGGCGAAGAAATACCAGACGGGGTTTGAGAATTTACGCAGCCTGGTGCTCCACCAGGGGACGCGCTCAGGGCTTACCAGGGAGAGCAGGCCTTTGAAATCAGGGCGCAGTGAGAAGAAAAAGAAAGAGGACGGCATGAAGCAGTCCCAAAGATTAATGCTCACATGGCTGATTGAGGAGCCTGGGCTCTTTGCGCAGGTCAGTCCTTATTTGGGACCGGAGGATTTTACGGAAGAATTGTACCAGAAGGCGGCAAGGATGGTTTTTTCACAATACCGGGAAGACAGGCCCAACCCGGCCGGGATAATCAGTATGTTTCCGGAGGAAGGGCAGCAGCGGGAGATTGCGTCGCTGTTCAATGCCAGGCTCAAGGAGGAGCTTGCCCCAGCGGAGAAAGAGAAGGCTTTGTGGGAGACAGTCATCCGCTTGAAGGAGAACAGCATCAGCGTCCGTTCCAGGCATTTGCAGCCGACGGATATGGAGGGTTTGCAGGAAATAATTGCCCAGAAGAAGGATCTGCAAAAGCTGCGGAGGCTGAAACACGTATAATACGAATAATAAAGGACAAAATATAAACAACGAATGGAAGGAAGAAACGAAATGGAAGAAAAAGTCGCAAAATTTGAAGAGAAACTGCAGGAAATGTTAGTGATAGCAAAAAAGAAAAAGAATGTCCTGGAATATCAGGAGATTAATGATTTCTTTCATGACATGGAGTTGGATGCGGAACAATTTGAGAAAATTTTAGATTTTCTGGAGACCAACAATATTGATGTGCTGCGGATTTCTGAGGAAGGGGATGACGAGGATATTCTCATTGATGAGGATGATGACGTGGAAGTCGAGAATATCGATCTTACCGTTCCGGATGGTATTTCCATTGAGGACCCTGTTCGTATGTATTTGAAGGAAATTGGCAAGGTTGCGCTGCTGAGCGCAGAGGAAGAGATAGATTTGGCAAAGCGTATGGAGCTTGGGGACCAGGAAGCGAAAAAGCGGCTGGCAGAGGCTAATTTGCGTCTTGTAGTCTCCATTGCTAAACGGTATGTAGGGCGCGGCATGCTCTTTTTGGACTTAATCCAGGAAGGGAACCTGGGGCTTATCAAGGCTGTTGAAAAGTTTGATTACCGCAAGGGCTACAAGTTTTCAACCTATGCGACCTGGTGGATACGCCAGGCGATTACCAGGGCCATTGCGGACCAGGCGAGGACGATCCGCATCCCCGTGCATATGGTGGAGACAATTAACAAGCTTATCCGCGTTTCCAGGCAGCTTTTACAGGAGTTAG
>CATLBW010000173.1 GCA_949879775.1 uncultured Lachnospiraceae bacterium | reverse complement strand
CGTTATCCGCTCAGTTTGTGTCAATGAGCCGCCAGTTGGTACCGGGAGAGGACCAGGAGGAGAAGGAATACCAGCTCCTATATATTGGGAAACAAAATATTTTCTCGCCATCCACAGCAGTCGTGGAGACAACGCAGGAGATTGAGCGCATGGGCAAGATGGCGCGGGAGAACCTAGGCCTTGCCATGGAGGCATTCTTTGATGGGGATGAAAAGAAAATCAACCGGGTTTACGAGGTGGAGAACCAGATTGATTTCCTCAGCAAGGAGATTACGGATTACCTTGTTAAGATTAACCAATTGCAGCTTCCGGTTGTGGACGCAAAGCGCATTGGCGCGCTCTTCCATGTCGTAAGTGATATAGAACGGATTGGCGACCATGCGGAAAATATGGCGGACGCAGCCATAAAAAGCCATGAGGAAAACCTCAAATTTACGAAAAAGGGTGAAAAAGAAATCCGGGAAATGCACCAAAAGACAACGCGGATACTTGAAGAGGCAATGGAGATGTTCACCACGCTGGATAAGAAGAACCTGCCGGATATCCTGGAGCTGGAAAACAGTATTGACACGATGGAGCGCGAGCTTCAGCAGAACCATGTAAAGCGGATGGCGAAGGGCAAGTGCCTGCCGATGACGGGGATTCTTTTTACGGACCTGGTGACGGGCTTAGAGCGGGTGGCGGACCATGCCACCAATATTGCATTCTCTATTTTAGAAGGGGACCCGGAACAGGCATTGTAAAAAAGGCAATTACTGGCACGACAATTGTTACATAATTATTACGGACGCTATTGACAACGTAACAACTCCTTGATATAATGGCAAAAAATGAAACAGTACATATCCGGGAGGTTGAACAAATGAGAATACATTGGACAAAGATGATGATAGGATGCTTGGCGGGCGCGGCAATGTTTGGCATGGGCCTGATGACAACGGAGGCGGCGACAGGCGCTGGCGTTTCCACATTGTTAAGCGAATGCCTTGTGAATGATGCTGAGACGGTGAAGTCTGAGAACGGCGTTTCCGCGGCGGCTGGGACTAAGACGATATGCGGCTATACGAACCTGGGTCTTGCAAGTGTGGAGAACCATTTGAATATCCGTGAAGGGGCAGGGGAAGATACAGAATTAGTAGGCGCGCTCCCGGTGGATGCAGGCTGCGAGATTTTGTCCCAGGAGGGCGAATGGTATAAGATTGAGTCTGGCAAAGTGACTGGTTATGTGAAGGGAGAATTCCTGCTTACCGGGGATGCGGCGGCAGCGAGGGCAGAGGAAGTGAAGTCTATCATGGCGACTTCTAAGACACAGACATTGAATGCGAGGGTTGAGCCGAACACAGAATGCAGTATCTGGACGATGATTGCGGAAGGGGAATCCCTCCATGTAATTGAAGATTTGGGCGAATGGATTAAGGTTGATGTGGATGGGGACGAATGTTACGTGGCAAGTGAATTCGTGGAAATGTCCGAGCAGCTTCCGAAAGCGATGACGATGACGGAGATACGTTATGGGGAAGGCATATCCGACGTCCGCGTAGATATGGTGCAGTATGCATGCCAGTTTGTCGGCAACCGTTATGTCTGGGGTGGGACAAGCCTTACCAATGGTGTGGACTGCTCCGGGTTCACCATGAGGATTTATGAGAAATATGGCATCTATTTGCCGCATTCTTCCAGCGCGCAGTCCGGTTATGGGACAAGGGTGAATGCTTCTGAGGCAAAGCCCGGCGACTTATTCTTCTATGGGAGCGGGAGCGGCATTAACCATGTGGCAATGTATATTGGTAATGGGCAGGTTGTCCATGCAAGCTCTGAGAGGACAGGCATTAAGATTTCCAATGCATTCTACCGTACGCCGATTTGCGTGACAAGGCTGATTAGCGATTAAGAAATAATCGCTTTACAAGCGAAAAACCATATGATATAATACTGTCTGGCGAGTGTTTTTACGGCACTCGCCAGAAACATGAAACAGCCCGTATTCAGTAATTGGATACTCCAACCATTACTTAATATCTCCCTGGTAAGAGGGAGTGCCTGTGGGATGCCATAATGTAAATGGTTTGTTTGGTATTTGTATAGAAAAGACAGGCTGGGCGATACTATTAATAATATCAAGGAGGTTATCACAATGATAGCAAAGGAAAAGAAACAGCAGATTATTGAGAAATATGCAAGGACGCCGGGCGATACAGGTTCACCAGAGGTGCAGATTGCGATATTGACGGCAAGAATCCGTGAATTGACAGACCACTTAAAGGAGCATCCCAAGGATCACCATTCCAGGCGCGGGTTGTTGAAAATGGTAGGTCAGAGACGTGGTCTGCTGGCTTATTTGAAGAAGATAGATATTGAGCGTTATCGTGTATTAATTGAGAGTTTAGGGATCAGGAAATAGTTTATGTTGGAAATAGAGCGGTTCTCCGCTCTATTTTCTCAGAAGGAGAAAAATATGTACAAACAGTTTACGATGGAACTGGCAGGAAGGACCCTGCGCATTGATATTGGCAGAGTTGCCGCCCAGGCGAACGGCGCGGCATTCATGCATTACGGCGATACGGTCGTATTATCTACAGCGACAGCGTCAGATAAGCCGCGGGAAGGGATTGACTTCTTTCCGCTGAGCGTTGAATTTGAAGAGAAACTGTATTCTGTGGGAAAGATTCCTGGCGGGTTTAACAAGAGGGAAGGCAAGGCGTCTGAGAACGCAGTCCTGACCGCGCGCGTCATTGACCGTCCCATGCGCCCCTTGTTTCCCAAAGATTACCGCAATGACGTCACATTGAATAACCTGGTAATGAGCGTAGACCCCCAATGCCGCCCGGAGCTTGTGGCGATGCTCGGGTCTGCGATTGCCACCAGTATTTCCGATATCCCGTTTGCAGGGCCGTGTGCGACGACGCAGGTAGGGATGGTGGACGGTGAATTTATTATCAACCCGTCTCAGGAGCAGTGGAAGAATGGTGATTTGAACCTGACTGTGGCGTCCACCAGCGAGAAGGTCATCATGATCGAGGCTGGCGCCAATGAGATACCTGAGGATAAAATGATTGAGGCAATCTACAAAGCGCATGAGATTAATCAGGAGATTATCGCGTTTATCAACCAGATTGTCGCAGAAGTTGGAAAGCCCAAGCATGCGTATACGAGCTGTGCGGTGCCTGAGGAATTGTTTGCGGCAATACGCGAGATTGTCCCTCCTCAGGAAATGGAAGAGGCGGTCTTTACGGATGAGAAGCAGAAGCGCGAGGAGAATATCCGGGTGATTACCGAGAAGCTGGAGGAGGCATTTGCGGAGAATGAGGAATGGCTTGAGGTATTGGGGGAGGCGATTTACCAGTACCAGAAGAAGACCGTGCGCAAGATGATCTTAAAAGACCATAAGAGGCCGGATGGACGTGCTATCGACCAGATACGCCCGCTGGCGGCGGAGATAGACATCATTCCCCGGGTACATGGCTCCGCAATGTTTACGCGTGGGCAGACGCAGATTTGCGATGTTGTGACGCTGGCGCCCTTATCAGAGGTCCAGCGCATAGATGGCTTAGACGAAAATGAGCTAAATAAGCGTTATATGCACCACTATAATTTCCCATCCTATTCTGTGGGGGAGACGAAACCCAGCAGAGGACCGGGACGGCGTGAGATTGGGCATGGCGCGCTGGCGGAGCGTGCTTTGATCCCTGTGCTCCCTTGCGAGGAGGAGTTCCCTTATGCAATCCGTGCCGTGTCTGAGACGTTTGAGTCAAACGGGTCTACGTCGATGGCTTCTACATGTGCGTCCTGCATGGCCCTGATGGCGGCAGGCGTGCCGATTAAGAAGATGGTTGCAGGCATTTCCTGTGGTTTGGTGACAGGGGATACGGATGATGATTACATTGTGCTGACCGACATCCAGGGGCTGGAGGATTTCTTCGGCGACATGGACTTCAAAGTGACCGGTACGCATGACGGCATCACGGCAATCCAGATGGATATCAAAATCCATGGGCTCACCAGGCCAATTGTGGAAGAGGCTATCCGCAGGACAAGGGAAGCACGTTTGTATATCATGGATGAGGTAATGTCCAAGGCCATTGCAGAGCCGAGGAAAGAAGTCGGGGAGCTGGCGCCCAAGATTATACAGATTCAGATTGACCCGGCGAAGATTGGCGACGTGGTTGGGCAGAGAGGCAAGACAATTAATGCTATTATCGAGCAGACTGGCGTGAAGATTGACATCAGCGACGAGGGCGCTGTGTCTGTATGCGGGACGGATAAGAAGATGATGGACAAGGCTGTCGAGCTGATTGAGATCATTACCACAGATTTTGAGGCAGGGCAGATTTTTGTCGGGAAGGTCATCAGCATTAAAGAGTTCGGGGCATTTTTGGAGTTTGCCCCAGGCAAGGAGGGAATGGTCCACATTTCTAAGATTTCCAGGCAGCGTATTAACAGGGTGGAGGATGTATTGACTCTGGGCGATAAGGTTAAGGTCATATGTATGGGCAAGGACAGGATGGGGAGGATCAGCTTCTCCATGAAGGATTTGCCGAAAGAGGAAAGATAGATAACGAGGGTGGAGCAAAGGCTTCACCCTTTGACTGTCTAAACCTTTGTCCCCTGCATATAGTAACAAAAAAGGAATATGCAATTCTTATGGACAGAGTCAGAAAAATTATCAATGCGGAGGCTGCATATAAGCGGGGCTATTTGGGGGAAAATATCGGTGTGGCGGTTCTTGATACCGGGATTTTCCCGCATATGGACTTCGGCCGGCGCATTGCGTTTTATAAGGATTATGTCAATGGCAGGCGGGGGGTTTACGATGACAATGGGCATGGCACCCATATTGCCGGGATTATCGGCGGGGAAGGGACGGCTTCCAATGGAAAATATATGGGCATTGCCCCACGCTGCCATTTTATTATTATAAAGATTCTCGACAGGAAGGGAAATGGGAACACGGAAAATGTGCTGCAGGCAATTGAATGGCTGGTGCGCCGCAAAGAGGAATACCAGGTGAGGATTGTCAACATTTCGATCGGCATGGTCCTGCAGGCGGAAAGCCGCGAGCGCAGCCGCCTGCTAAAAGCTGTGGAGTATGCCTGGGACCACAACCTTGTAGTAGTGGCAGCCGCCGGGAATAATGGGCCGGGGGAGAACAGCAT
>CATLBW010000172.1 GCA_949879775.1 uncultured Lachnospiraceae bacterium | reverse complement strand
GAAAATCGAATAACAGAAGTATACAATTTCTGCAATAAAATGTCAACAAAAAGCTTTCAGTGCCTATAGGCTGACTGGGGCATACGCGTCAGCGCTTTGGCAGCCCATAGGCCGCGTGGCATGGAAAATACTGCATGACAGGCTCATGGCCATCCGCATTATGGGAGCCGGGGCTTTCCTGGTACGCCTCATGGGATTTATATGGTTCAATCATAAAACCTTGGGGAAGGGGTTCTTGCATGGAAAAATAGAATAACAAGAATGTTAGAATTATTTAAAAAAGCATGTATGGATGCTACACTAAGCCATGAAAGGAACAAAAAAGAAACTATAATGTTCGCAAAAATTACAGAAAGGACAAAGGAAGGGGGAAACGTGAAAAGCATACGCCGCCAATGATGGAAATGGGAACCGGGCCGCCCTTTTTGCGGGAACAGGAGGATGGACAAAAAATAGAAAAGGAGAAAATAAAATGGAGCAAATGAAAAAAATTCCCGTATGGCAGAAGTTTGCTTATGGCTGCGGCGCAGGCGGCAGCAATGTATTGAGCACTGTCTTTGCCAGCTTTTTGCTAAGTTATTATACGGATACTGCCATGATTGCAGCAGGGGCAGTGGCAACGATGATGGTGATATGCCGTGTTTTAGACGGCGTTACGGATTTTGCAATGGGCGGCATTATCGATAAAACCCACACCAAAATAGGCAAAGCCCGTCCATGGCTGATTATTGCGGCGCCTTTGATGTGCATCGGTTTGATTTTAACTTTCCGTGTCAATGCAAACTGGGACGAAACAATAAAACTTATATATGCTTATCTGACTTACATTTTTGTAAACTGCATCGTTTATACGATTCTAGGCGTTGCACATACTGCACTGCTGGCACGTATGACCCGCGACCCGAAGGAGAGGAACACAACTTCGACGTTCTCATCCCTGATGAACGGCGTTGTCGGACTGTTTGTGGGGACGGCCGTTTCTGTCCTGTACCTGCGGTTAGGATGGGAATGGACGGGCGTTATCCTGGGCGTGATTGCAGGCGTCTTGATTTTAATCCCTGGGCTGTTCTGTGTGGAAACAGTGGGCATGGATGAGACTGCTTTGGAAGGGCCGGGCAAGCCTATTGATGATGTTCCGATGGGAACACAGCTTAAGGCGGTCCTCCAAAACAGATATTTCTGGATTGCGCTTGTTTTAGGCACTATTATCCTGCTAATCAATGCAAACGCCATCGCTTTCCAGATTTATTACTGCGGCATCGTCCTGGGCAATCCAGGCGTTATGACACAGCTGATGGTCTATGGGCAGGCGCCGGGCCTTTTGATGCTGCTTATCATGCCTTACATAGCCAATAAATTTTCCAAGCGCATTTTTATGGCAGGCAGCGCCATCCTTCTGTTCGCAGGTTTTGCAGTTACCGGACTGGCGGGCGCAAATATCAATATGCTGATCGCGGGGACGATTCTGCGGTCCTTGGGCGTTACTCCTATGTTTGCAGGGCTGTATGCATTCTGTGCGGATGCCGCAGACTATGGCGAATGGAAGACAGGGGTGCGGTCGGAAGGGTTTATGGCTTCCTCCCAGTCGATAGGATCAAAAATTGGTATGGGGTTAGGCCAGGCGCTGCCAGCTATGATCCTGGCGATGGCTGCTTATGATCCCACCCAGATGGCACAGTCAGAAAAGGTTGCTTCCTATGTGCGTTTCGGTTTCGGATGGCTGGGCGCTATTTTAAGCGTAGTCCTGCTGCTGGGCGTTTTGGCTATGGATGTTGAGAAATATCTTCCGGAAATCCGCGCGGCCCTTGGCGAGCCGAAGAAACCGCCAATGTAAAAGATAGAACGAGAGGTATGGAACATGGCAAAAGAAATAATAGATGATTACGGTAAACTTAAGGGCTCCCTCCAATTTGGAGGCCCTGGCCCGAAAAGCCCCGCCGGGAAAGGCGGGCCGGGGGCAGGAGGCCCTCCGGCTGGGTTTCAGGCTCCTATGGCGGATATCAGCTGGGTAAAAAGAAAATATCTGGATGTCCCCTATGCAGCGGAATCGAAAAACCAAATCCTGGATATCTTTCTGCCGGAAGAAGGGGAAGGGCCGTTCCCGGCGCTGTTCCACATTCATGGCGGAGGATTCGGGCTGGGGGATAAACGGGACGATCATATGGATACCTATTTGAAGCTGCTGGAAAAAGGCATTGCAATTGGATCCATTGAGTACCGGCTCAGCGGGGAAGCAAAATTTCCTGCAGCGGTTCTGGACTGCCGCATGGCCATCCGTTTCATAAAGGAGCATGGGGCCAAATACAAGCTGGATACAGAGCGTATCGGGGTAATCGGAGGTTCCGCAGGCGGAAACTTAAGCGCAATCCTTGGCATGAATATCCCCAATGGGGAATTTATGGGAGAAGAGGGAAAGGAATTTGCCCGGGATTGTTATGTGAAAGTGGCAGTTGACCAGTTTGGCCCCACGGATTTTGCGGTTATGGATGAGATGGCAAGGGAGAATGGAGTGTCCTTTGTTGACCATGACCAGCCTTCCTCTGCTGAGAGCAGTTATATGGGAGGCCCGCTTCAGGAACTGGATCCGGAATACCTGGCAAAAGCAAACCCGATTACCTATATCAGTGACAGGATGGCGCCCATGCTGGTACAGCACGGCTGCGTAGACAGGCTTGTCCCATACAAGCAGTCTGTGATTTTGGTAGATGCAATCCGCAAAAAAGCTGGGGAAGGCAGGGTGGAGTTTACAACGCTTCCTACAGCCGACCATGAAGATAAGCAGTATGGGACAGATGAGAATTTGGAACTGGTCTGGAATTTTGTAAAAAAATATTTATGAGGATGAAAGATGATTGACTTAACAAAACAACCTTTTTATCTGAATGAAACACAGGTGCAGTGGGTAAAGGATACGCTGGGCAGCCTGACGGCAGAGCAGAAAGCGGGGCAGCTGTTCTGCATTATGGGTGGAGATTATACGCCGGAAGAACGAAAAATTCTGGTGCAGGAGGGCAGGGTTGGAGGGATTCTCTTCCGGCCCGCGCCGGCAGAGGATATCCGCGCCTGGTACCGTCCGTTGGATGAGGCAGCTATGGTTCCCCTTTTAAAGGCAGCCAATTTGGAAGAAGGCGGTTACGGAGCAATCAGCGACGGCACGTTGTTTGGGTGGCCAATGCTGGCAGCAGCGGCGGATGATGAAAAAATGGTGGAGAATTTTGCTAAAGTATGCGCCGTGGAAGGCAGGAGCGTTGGCATAAACTGGACGTTTTCGCCAGTCTGCGACCTGGATCTCAATTATTTAAACCCGATTACCAATGTACGCACCTATGGGAGCGACAAGGAAAGGGTAAAGAAATTTACCGAAATATTTGCAAAAACGGTCCAGGACTGCGGGGTTGCCGCCTGTGCAAAGCACTACCCGGGGGACGGCGTGGATTACAGGGATCAGCATCTGCACCCAACCTACAACAGCCTTTCCGCCAAAGAATGGTATGAATCCTATGGGGAAATTTACCAGAACATGATAGCAAAGGATCTTTTGAGCATCATGGCGGGGCATATCGTGCAGCCGTATGTGGCGCAGGATGTAAATCCAGGCCTTTCCCTGGCAGAATGCCTGCCGGCGTCCTTAAGCAAGGAGCTGCTGACTGGGGTGCTCCGTGAGAAATTTGGATTTAACGGCCTGATTACAACGGACGCCACGATTATGGGCGGATACTGCATGGCAATGGAGCGGAAAAAGGCAATCCCAATGTCCATTATGGCCGGATGCGATATGCTTGTTTTCAGCACGGATTTCCAGGAAGATTATAAATGCCTTCTGGATGGGCTGCGGGAAGGGCTTCTGACAGAAGAACGGCTGGACGAAGCAGTGACAAGAGTGCTTGCGCTGAAAGCAAAAGTATGCAGGATCGGGGAGGCGGCAGTAAAGCCAGAGGAAATAGAGGCGGAAAAATGGCATCGGGAATGTGCCGAAAAAGCCATAACCCTGGTAAAGCAGCTTCAGCCCCAGGCGCTTCCGGCAACAAAGGAAAAATACGATTGCATCCGTTTGGTTGTGCTTGGGAAGGATGAAATCCCAGGCGGGAGCATTACGGAGACAGCCTTAAATATTTTGGAAAAGAATGGCTTTCAAGTGGAGGTTTACAAGCCTTTGGAAGATGAGCTGCACGGGACGGGGAAGCTTTCTAAGCGGAGGCTGGTTTTGTACCTGGCCAATTATGAACATGCCAGCAACCAGACGGCAGTCCGTGTCCATTGGTGCCCAAAACATGCCTTGGACAGCCCAAGGTTTTTGAATGAAGAGAATTGTGTTTTTGTTTCCTTTGCAAACCCCTATCACCTGCAGGATGTGCCCCGTGTGAAAACTTATATCAATGCATACACTGCAACCCAGGCGACGGTGGAGATTGTACTGGAAAAACTGATGGGCAAGAGTGAATTTACAGGGATAAGCCCGGTGGATCCCTTTTGCGGACTGATTGATACGAGACTATAGGAAAATAAGCGGATAAGGATGAGATTTATGAAAAAGAAATATTTGAAAATAGTTACAGCTATGGCGTTGAGCGGATTGTTATTGTTTGGATGCGGCGGCGCAGCAGGGCCTGGCGGCGGTGAAGTGGAAAGCAGCGGCGCAGCAGGACCTGGCGGCGAAATGGAAAACGGCGGCGCGGCTGGGGATAAGGAAGGCGAAGCAGAAAACGGCGGCGCGATGCCAGCCGACGGCGATGAAGTGAAAAATGGCATAGATGCAGAGGACGGCAAAGCAGGGGCAGATAACAACGGCACAGTTACTCCCGGCACCTATACATTTGAAGAAAGCGTTATGGGCGGAGCCTTCAAGGTTGTGTGGACATTGGAATTGAAGGAATACAATACTTATATACTGACAGAAGGGAATGAGGCAATGGGGGAGACGGTATATGAAGGAACGTATACCGTGGAAGACGGCATTGTGGTGACAGGGCCGTTTGAGCAGGATTCTCCCCAGGCAGCGTTCTTTGAAAAGGATAAATCCTGCAAATGGAGGCTGGAAGGAGAAACCTGTACGCCGGTAAATTATTCGGCGGGCGAAGATGCAGGGATGAAAATGGGTTCAAAAAAAGAAAGCGATAGTGAAGATCCGCTCAGCAATGTCGCGTATGCAGGCGGATCGCCTGCCCAGG
>CATLBW010000171.1 GCA_949879775.1 uncultured Lachnospiraceae bacterium | reverse complement strand
TGACAGAAATGCAGTTCCATAATGAAGATGAATGGGACGCGCAGATCATTGAGGAAAAGTCTGGCGATTTTTCCCAATTGTATAAAGATGGGGAATTGTTGTTTGATGAACGTTTTGCGGAGTGTTATTTTCGGGATGGCTTCCTATTATTAAAAAATATTGAGAGCCAGTGGGGGATTGCGGATTATGATGGAAATATCATTATCCCTTTTGGGGGGATAGCTGACGAGCATTCCTTATCGGAAGGCGGCGGCATATTGACGAGCCGGGGGATGTTTGGTTTTTATAAAAAGCAAGGTGGAAACTTTGAGGTTCATAATTTTAAAGTCCCGGAAGGACGTTTGCCGCAAATAGATAGGTTTTAAAAGTATAAAACGATAAAGCGAGGAGGTATGTTATGAGGAAAAAAGGATTATCGGTTTAACTTTGAGTTTTGCGTTGGCGGTAAGTATGCTGTTTACCGTAAATCTGGAGGTGAAGGCGGTTTGTCAAAATCGGTGTCACACTTTTTGTCACGGGTTGAGTTGGAGGGGAAGGTGAAATATAATTTTTTCAAACCATAGAAGAGGAGGAAGCGCTATGAAGGATATGGAGACAAAATTAAAAAGGTTTTTTTCGATTATGCTGACAATGTTTTTGGCATTCAATCTGATGGGAAATGCCAATGTAGAGGTGTATGCCGCGGACAGCAAAGTTGAGACGGCAATTAGCTGGGCGATTGGCATAGCAAATGATAACAGCCACGGCTACAGCCAGTCTGTCCGTTGGGGACCGCATTATGACTGTTCTTCTTTTGTGTATTCTGCATTTTACCAAGCGGGGTTTGGCATTCCGGGAAGCGGGACACGGTATACGCAGACGATGGTAAATGATTTTACGAAAGCAGGTTTCACATGGATTCCGTGGAGCCAGGATGGATTATAAGAGTAGAAAAACTATAGAGCGAGGAGGTACGTTATGAGGAAAAAGAGAATTATTAGCTTATTTTTAAGTCTTGTGTTGGCGGTAAGTATGTTGTTTACTGTAAATTTAGATGTAAAGGCTGTTTCACAGAACGATGTGGTTTCACAGCTAAATGCTTACATAAGCCAGTATAATGGGAGGACGGCAAATGCAAATCAAATGTATATGGGATCGCAATGCAAAGGCTTTGCAAATTGGATTTTCCTGAAAATCTTTGGCGTGTACATAGGACCATATCCGGAATCAGCAAATTATAAAATAACAAACCCCAATGCTCAGACGGTAGGTATCTTAGAGCCAGGCAATTTAAATGCGGCTACGGCAAAGGCGTTGCTGCAAAAGGGGCTTCCTGGCGATTATATTCAAGTCCAGAGAAGCACCGCCAGAGGGAGAGGCCCTCATTCTATGATACTGGTTGGCGTCAATGATAACGGGATAGAGGTGTTTGACTGTAACAGCGACGGCAGGAACACGATTAAAAAGTATGGTATATCCTGGTCTGCTTTTGACACCGCTAATCGGGCAATGTCGCTTTACCATGCACATAATTATACAGCGTCCCCCGCTATGCCTTCCAACCCGCAGCCTTCCTTTGGGAATTTAGTAAACCTAGGGGACAGTTTTTCGGCTCGGATTCGGCATAGCTCATCAGGGAAGCTCCTTACAAACTGGGACAACTCGAATGTTTATTTGGATTCGGCAAAAAGTGAATATTTTGCGAAACAAATATGGAAGTTTAAAAGAAATGGCGATGGCTCTTATAAAATCACCAGCCCTGTCACGGATGTCTCCATGGATGTGGATTGTGCCAGGGATGAGGATACCACGAACATTAAGCTGCATCCCAGCTATGACACGGCAGCGCAAAACTGGTTCATATACCAGAGGGACGATGGGACATTGCTGTTCCGCGCGGCTGTGTCGCAGACCAGGGTGTTTGATATAGAATATGGATCGACTGACGACGGGACAAACCTCTGGCTCTATACAAGCCATGGTTCGGACGCGCAGAAATTCTATGTGGACAAATGTGCCAATGTTGGGAACTTCGGGGATAGTTTTGATGCGATGATATTGAATAAGGACTGTTGGAAACCGATTATGGTAGGGGAGGCAAACCGTGTCTTCCTATCCACGGAGACGGTTGAAAACCAGCCAAGGCAGTTATGGCATTTTACATATAACCCAAATGACGGCTCCTATTTTATCCAGTCGTATTATAACCAACATTATTTAGATGTTGCCGGGGGCGGGGACTGTGATGGCACGCCGATTGGCGTCTGGCATGAGAATAAGGAGGCGCCTCAACGTTGGTTTATCAGCGATATAGGGGACGGGTATGAACTGAAATCTGCCTGCGCGACGAGGGTTATGGATGTCTTATTAGGCTCGGAAGATGATGGGACTCCTATACAGTTATGGACGATGAATGGCTCACCTGCCCAGAAATTTCAGATTTATAAGCTAGATGGCGAGCGTGATAAAATCAGCTACAATCTATATTCAGACAGCGCAAGCATAGGGGTTGGGGAAAAGGCAAAAATAACAGTTGGCGACGCCTGGTATGGCGTGGACTATAAACTGCATATTGTTTCCCCGGATGGGAAGACCAGCACGGTAAGCCTTGGGACGCAAAACACTTACGATTTCAGCGCGGACAAAAAGGGCGTCTATAAAATATACGCAAGCGTCAAGTCACCTGTGTCCAGTTATTCCGGCTCCGTAAATGAAAGGTGCATCGAGATTGCAGTTGGCTATGGTTACCAGGCATCTGACGAACGGTCCGTTGTGTTTAACGGGCATCTATACCAACTGGTAGAGAAGGAACATGTCAACTGGGCGCAGGCGAAGGGGTATTGTGAGGGCAAAAACAGTTACCTGGCGGCGATTACGAGCGAGGAGGAAAACAGACAGGTTGCAAAGCTGGTAGGGAATTATGGTGGAGAGGCATATATCGGGGGCGTCCGCAAGGATGCGAAAAATTTCAGGTGGGTGGCCGCGAGCGGGGAAGAGTTCACATATTCAAATTGGAGCGCCGGCGAGCCAAATTACCACAACCACGGGACGTGCCAGATCAGGGACCCCTATGGGGAATATGCCAGGGAAAATTATATCGGCATGTATACCGATGGGACATGGAATGACTATATGGTGCTGTCCCAAAGCGTCAATGCCTTCGTTATGGAATCTGAGGTAACCTCGCTGCAGGTGGGCGCCCCGGCAAAAACGGTTTATAAGGTTGGGGACAGGTTTGATAAAGGCAGCATTGTGGTTAAGGCGGTATTCTCAGATGGCTCCAAGAGGGAGGTGACAGATTATGCCATAAGTGGGTTTGATTCAGGCAAAGAAGGCGCCCAAAAGGTAACGGTCTCCTATTTTGGCGTGAGCCAGCCCATAGATGTCATAGTGGAAGCTGCCGCCGTGGAAAAAGAGCATGATTATGCATTGAGCGGCACAAAAATGGCGGGCTGTACCGAAGAAGGGTATCGGAAATATACTTGCCGCAATTGCAACGACAGCTACACGGAGCCAATCCCGGCGACAGGGCATTCCTGGGATGCAGGGGAAGTGACCGTGGAAGCCACAGCAACCACGGAAGGGACACTTACCTATACCTGCGCTTCCTGCAAAGGGACGAAAACGGAGCCAATCCCTGCCACGGGACAGACGGGGGGCAGCCACCCAGACGATAAAGATGACCCGGACAATAAAGATAACCCAGATGACAAAGACAGCCCGGACAAAGACAAGACAGACGTGGAAGAAAAGGACCCGGATAAAGACAAGACAGACGTAGACGAAGGGAAGGGGCCAAATGGGGGAAACAGTCCGGACAAAGATGACAAAGAACCGGGCAATGAGGAGGAGCCGGATACTGATGGCGAGGAAGACCTAAATACCCTGGATGTTGGCGATGTGGTGGAGGATGCCAAAAGTGGGGATGAATACGAAGTTATTTCCATGGATGGCAATGCGATTTGTGTTGAATACGTGGAAAGCGCAAATCCCAAAGCGTCAACAATCAAAATACCGGCTACGATAAAAACGGAAGATGGAGCGGTATGCAAAGTGACGTCCATTTCCAAGTGCGCATTTAGGAATAACCGCAGATTGAAGAAAGCCGTGATTGGCGGCAATGTAACCGCAATTGGCACGAAAGCATTTTCCGGCTGCAAAAACCTCACTTCTGTGACAATTGGGAAAAATGTGGTGGCAATCGGCGCTAATGCGTTTAGCAATTGCGTAAAACTCACAAGCCTGACGATCCCTGCGAAGGTGGCAAAGATAGGCTCCAATGCATTTTCTGGGTGCAGGAAGTTAAAGAAGCTATCTATCAAATCCTCAAAGTTGGATAAAAAAGGGCTGCATAAAAAAGCATTCAAGGGCCTTCCTGTGAAAACAGTTATTCAGGTTCCTAAGGCAAAATTAAAAGTATATAAAAAATTGTTTACCCAAAGGGGGCTGGGCAAGAAAAATAAAATAAGATAGGGATTTCAGGAGGGCGTCAGATCAGATAAAAACATAGTCTGGCGCCCTCCTCCTTTGCGCCAATGCCATTCGTTCCCTCTTAATGGTGATTTCGTTCCACTTAGGAAAAGAAATGCCGTAATCTGCCGATAAAATAGATGACAGGTTTACAGAAGCGGAAAATGCAAGGTGGGAGATATGGAAGCAGCCATTGTTGGTGAGGAACAATTTACGCAGAAACAGATATGCAGTTGTATAAGGAGCCGGATGCCTGACTGCCGGATGGAAATTTTTGCCACAGGGGAAGACTTGCTGGCAGCCGGGCGGGGATTTGACCTTGTTTTTCTTGATATACAATTAGAGGGCATCAATGGCATTGAGACTGCGCGGCTTTACCGCGAGCGGAAGGAGGATGCCGTCCTGGTTTTCCTGGCGGATACCCAGGAATATGCTTTAGAGGCTTTCGACGTGTCAGCGTTCCATTATCTGTTAAAGCCCATAGAGGAACGCAAGTTCATGGATGTGTTTGAGCGGGCGGCGAAGGAAGCCGCAAGGCATAGGGGGCTGCGCGAGGAAACGATCCTTGTGCGGGAGAAGAACAGAAGCTTTACAATTGACAAAAACAATATTTTGTATATTGAAAACAGGGGCAAAAAGGTAGAAATCCATATGGCTGGCAGCGGGGAACTCATTGAGATTTACGCTACGATGGAGGAGCTTACCCACAAATTAGGGGAAGGGTTCTATCGCTGCCATAGG
>CATLBW010000170.1 GCA_949879775.1 uncultured Lachnospiraceae bacterium | reverse complement strand
GCTGTCGGCAGGCTGCGCGCTGCTACTGCCCATTTGCCGTAATTTCTTCATCACGTACAGATAAGCCGGCACCAGGAACAAATCCGCCAAAATCCATGCCGCAGGGCTGGCAAAACAGATTGCCGCATACCCGAACAATGGCACAAGCGCCATCGCCACCAGGCTGCGCGCCGCCATCTCACAAACGCCAGCTAAGATAGCGAACCGGCTGAATCCCAGGCCCTGAATCGTAAAACGCACGATATTTACCAGGGCAAGCGGAAAATAGAACGCCGAGTTCGCGGCTAGGAACCAGGAAACCTGCCCTATAATCTCATGCTCAGAGGGGCTGACAAAGAGCAGCGCAATCTTCCCTCCGAAAAATACCAGCACAACGCACGCCAAAACGGAATAGCACAGTCCCAACAGGGAAGTGGACTTTATGCCCTGCGATACACGTTCAAGCTTCCCCGCCCCAACATTCTGCCCCGCATACGTTGCCATCGTGGAGCCCATGGCGTCAAATGGGCAGGCAAAGAACATGCTTATCTTGCTCCCAGCCGCGACTGCCGCCACTGACACAGAACCAAGGCTGTTTACCGCCGTCTGCAAAATGACGCTGCCAATCGCTGTAATGGAATATTGCAGCCCCATGGGAATGCCCATATTGCAGAGAATCCCCACACAATTGCTGTCAATGCGCCATTCATCCCTGGTAATCCTTAAAATCTCAAACCGCTTCATGATATAAACGAGGCAGGCAGCCCCAGATATAAGCTGGGCAATCACCGTCGCCCATGCCGCGCCCGCCACTCCCATATTAAAAGCCAGTATCAGCGTAATGTCAAGGATTATATTTAATATGGAAGAAAATACCAGGAAAAACAAAGGGCTTTTGCTGTCCCCCAGGGAGCGTATGACCCCGGACAGCAGATTATACAAGTACACAGCGGGAATACCCAAAAATATCACAAATATATAGCTATATGATCCGTCAATAATATCCAGCGGCGTATTCATCCACAGCAAAATCTGACGGCAGAGCACGCAGACCGCCACAGTCATCACCCCTGCAAAGGCAATGGACAGCCACACAGCATTTGCCACATATTTCCTGAGGCTGTGGTAATCCCCCGCCCCAAACCGCTGCGCCACCGGAATCGCAAACCCGTTGCACACACCCATGCAAAAGCCGATAATCATAAAATTAATGGAACCCGTCGCCCCCACGGAAGCCAATGCTGAGACGCCCAGGAACTGTCCAACAATCAATGTGTCCATCATATTATAAAACTGCTGGAACAACATGCCAAAAAACAACGGTATGCAAAACTGTAAAATCAGACGGAGCGGTGCCCCCACTGTCATATCTTTCGTCACACTCTTTGCCATAGCAGATACCTCACTTCCTCAAAAAACCAACGGCACAAACTTTTCAATTACTTTGGCGGCCATACTGACCGGGATGGCATTCCCCGCCTGTTTCCTGGCCTGCGCATCTGATACCACTATCTTAAACTCATCGGGAAACCCTTGCAGCCGCAGCATTTCCCTGGGCGTAAGCCTCCGCTCCCCGTCAACAAGCAGATAGTTATAGCTTGCCCCTGCCCGCAGCGCACAGCTATACGGATAAGAAGATATATTTCCCGACTTATTTTCATGCCAGATTGCCGGCGTTGCCTGCGCAGTGTGCATTTCCTTACGCCTTTTGACAATCTCCTCGGAGGCATAATGCTTCCTATCCACCTTATCCTCTAATATATCCTTTAAAGACTTTCCATCCCCAACCTCAAATTCCCACTTCAGGCGAAACGGCTGTTTGGCGCCGACTATGATAATTCTCTCACGTTTTTGCGGCAAGCCAAAATCAAGCGCATTTAAAATTTTATAATCCACAAAATACCCCAGCTCTTCGCTCAGGACGCGGATAATAGTCTTAAATGTCCTCCCCCTATCATGGCTCACAAGGTTCTTGACATTCTCCAACACAAAAGCATTGGGCTTCTTCTCCTTAATAATGCGGGCAATATCAAAAAAAAGCGTCCCTTTTGTATTATCCTCAAACCCTTTTTGCAAACCGCAGATGGAAAACGCCTGGCAGGGAAATCCTGCGAACAGCAAGTCAAAATCAGGGATATCTTTTTCATTGATTTTTGTTATGTCTCCCCGCGGCTTTTCCTTAAAATTCGCCTCATAGCTTTGGGCTGCGAACTTATCTATTTCGCTGCTGAACACGCATTGCCCTGTAATCCCCAAAGCCTGAAACGCTTGCTGCGAAGCATAGCGGAAACCACCTATCCCGCAGAATAAATCAATAAACCTTATTGTTTCCGGCAGCTTTTTTGTCCCGGCTGCCGAACCTTTTTCTTTTTTAAGCTCTCTCACTACATTTTCCAAATCGCTTTCTCCTGGTATGCAGACATTATCTCGCTCTATTATATTTGCTTATCCCTGATATGTCCATACCTATTAAAAAGTTTTTCAATATGAGGGTCCTGCACACTCTGACGCGCCGAGCACAATTGCGAAACAATATTTTCCTCTTGTGCGAGTGCGCATACTATTTTTATCCTATTAAGCAAAAAAGCCCCAAGGATACCTGCAAAGCAAATACCCCTGGGACCAGCGTGCTTCATCAACAGAAATCCCGCTCCAGCCCTCTCACAATCTGGTTCATTTCCGATTTGGTTGTTACATTCCTCGCCGCCTCTACCACCTGGCGTTTTTCCTCATCATCCAATTTGGCATACGCATCCATCGCTTTGGGGCTTGCCCCAAGCTGGAAGCTTAGTCCCATAGGCATATCAAAACTGTTGCTTGCTTGTCCATCCATACGCAATTCCTCCTTTTACATTGTAACGGCACGCGTCGCATAGCGTCTTCTGTTAGAATAGTCCAATTAGTTTTCCTATCCAATATCCCAATCCCAGCAGCCAGCTCGTGAAAATCCCATAGAGAATGACCGGCCCGGCAATCGTAAAAATCTTGCAGCCAATACCGAATACCTGCCCTTCTTTCTGAAATTCGATGGCTGGGGCCGCCACGGAATTGGCAAACCCGGTGATGGGCACCAGCGCGCCCGCGCCGCCCCAGTTGGCGATAGCCGGATAGATATTAAGCCCGGTGAGCACTACGCTTGACAATACTAATATCATACTGCACCAGCCCCCGGCAGTCTCTTTATCCAGCCCAAAATTGTTTGTCGCCACATTTAAAATAAACTGCCCAATCGTGCAGATAACCCCGCCCACCACAAATGCCTTCGCCATATTTGCCGGCAGGGAATGGGTCGGCGTCACCTGCTTAACGTATTCATTATATTCCTGGTTCTTTTTTTCTTTCTGCTCCATGGTTTCTTGCTGCGCCATGATACTTCCTCACTTTCCATAGTTATATTTTTATCATCATGCCAATTGGTCCCTCCTTAGGACTTCAACTTCTGTGGCTTCGGCAAGAGTCCTAAGGCATCCTCCCACCTTCGTTTTTCTTCCGTGGACACGATACGCGGCATCAGGACTCCTCCCACTTCGTGGGTCCCTCCTCATGCCAATTGGTCCCTCCTTAGGACTTCAACTTCTGTGGCTTCGGCAAGAGTCCTAAGGCATCCTCCCACCTTCGGTGGGTCCCTCCTTAGGACAACTTCTGCATATGGTTGGCGTAGAAATAAAATGCGCCCGCCATCTTGCCCAACGCCATAAACAACATGATCCAGCTCAGCCCTTCTTTAATACCAAAACGGCGGAACATAATGGGAAACGTGTTGAGGATTTCCGCAAGCGCGATGGCTAGGCAACCGACAAAAACGCCCGCCGACAAACCAAATAACATCACCAGCCAAATCCCCAGATGCAACTGGATGTGAAACAGTGCAAAAATATTGCCGAACACACCGCCCAAAATAACTGCATTTTCGTAGAGCACGATATCCGTCGCCGTCCGGCTCTTACCGATAATCCTCGGCACCACTCCCACGGTGATAATAAAGCTAAACACGCCGGCGGAAACTGCCGTGCCGCTCGCCAGCCCGATAAACCCTAAAAATATCTCTTTCATCCACATTTTTCCGGCTCCTTCTTCTTAGGCATACCAGGCTTAATCCACATCATTGCTCGTGCCTTTGCGCCCGCAGTTTTCAATAAACGTGGTATCCACATCCTTCTCATAGGTACGCATTTCCACCTGGATGGGCGTAGGGTCCGGTGTAATTTTCTTGTGCCCAACATGATTGAAAAATACCGTAATCCCTAAAAACAGCCCAATGGAATAACAGATTTCAAGAACGGTAAAACCATTTGATTCGGTTCCCATAACCTGCTGATAGAAGTCTGCGAAGACCTCTCCCACGCCCACATCATTGTTGAAAGTCATAATCGTAAATGCCGAACCAAAAAATATCAAAATACAGAGCACCGCCGTCTTTAAATACAGCAGCCATTTTGGCTCCTCCTTGGGTACATATTCAATTACAAAATCTTTCTCGCCAATATTCTGGATTTCCACACTGGGAAATTCTTTGCCTATAAGCTCAATCACCTTTAAAACCGAAAACACCTGCATCTGTGTTTTTTTCTTGCTCTGGTTTGCTGGGGTATGAAAGTTATACACTTTCATCTGCTTCATTTTATTGACTAAAGGACGGTTCGTGCAAGTGAGCTTAGCGATATCCTTCAAGGCTACGGACGGTTCCGTCACTTTTACATTCTGCTCAATTTTCAGATATACGACATCTGCCATTCTATGCCACCGCCTTCTCCTGCCCCTGGTACTGACAAATTGATAAATACTCCTGCCGTGCATCACCGCAGCCGACAAGCAGTCCTTCCTTAAACTCTTCCCTGACAAGGGTTCCCTCGGTTACCTTGACCTGGCTTTCCACGTAATTCACATAATAAAATATGCCTCCAATAATTGTGAGTATCACAACTACCAGAAGGCATATCCGATAAATCGTACTATGGCTCATATACTCACTTCCTTTTCCATCTTTGGAAGTAGTATGCCATAATAGTCAAAATTTTATTCTTTTTCAATTATTTAATCGCTATATAAGTTTCTTTGCCTTTTACTAACGGTTAAATTTCCTGCGCATTTCCAGCAGGATTTTTTTCTCCATACGGCTGACCTGGACTTGGCTGACGCCCATCTCCTTAGCAACTTCACTTTGCGTCCGTTCTTTGAAATAACGAAGCTCAATCAAGCGGCGTTCCTTCTCCCCAAGCTCCTCTATGAG
>CATLBW010000169.1 GCA_949879775.1 uncultured Lachnospiraceae bacterium | reverse complement strand
GCGTAAAAATTTAATTCATATAATATATGTGCTGTTCTTGTTGTCTTCTTCCGTTAAACTTAATGACATTATCCAGTGGATGTCCGCTTAGCGCGGACCGAAGCGAAGCGTAGACCTTGCACACTTTGACGCGCCGAGCACAGTCGCTTTCGCGACATATTTCCTCTTGTGCGAGTGCGCATATTATTTTTATCATATAGGATTAGGGAATCCGAAGGAATTTCCTAATCCTATATGATAAAAATAAAGCTGCCATAATCTGGCAGCCCAATTTTTGCCTGAGTTTCAGCCTCCTTTATCACTCAAGCATAATCTCTTTCACGGAAACCTTCTTGATTTGCTCCGTATAGCAATGCATAACAACCTCATATGCCACCAGGAAAAATGCCAGTGACAGGAACATAACTGGAAAATCAAACTCATACGCAGGCATCCCTTCCAGATCCTTGAAGATGATGTCCACCGTAACCCTCAGCAGCACATATTGGTATACCGTCCCCAAAGCAAAGCCGATATACGACATTGGACGATAGCCGCCGAGCAGCGCATGGCAGCACTCTTTCTGTGAATAGCCGAACACGCGCATCATGGCAATCGTCTTTGTGTTGCCCTTTATGACGGTCGTGATTGCCAACAGCAGCGTTGTGCACGCCAAAACCACGCCAATCAGCAGCATCATCACAGCCATCATTTCACTTGACAGGTCCTTCATGCTTGCAGACATCTGCGTCATGGCAGAAAAACAAAAAGAAGCAAAAATAATAAAGAAAACAAGTGTTTTTTTCGTCCGCAGCGTATGGACCCTCAAATCCTCCAAAAACGGGCAATCCTTACCTTCCCGAACCCTCCTTATCTTAGAGGAAGCCTGGAAATCATTTTTTAACAACGCAAGCGTCGGCATTCTCAATCTCAGGGAGGCATATAGCACCGCAAGCGCGGCGAAAGCAAGCGTCGGCAATATGACTAGGCACAAAGGCAGCGACGGATGGAAAGAAATCGCAATCTCCGGCAAAATGCCCTCTTCGTTCTGCCGCTCATAGAACTCCGGCATCAATAAAAATGATAACAGATACCCGGCTGCCGCGCCGATTAAGACTCCCGTGCCAAATACCCAGAAATTACTGGCTATCTTTAAGTTAGAATATCCCAGCGCCTTCAAAATCCCCAATTCCTTTTTGTGCGCGTCTATGTAATGCTTGATGTAAAAAAGCAGCATAACCACAGAAGTAGCCAGCAGGCAGCCCCCGCTGACGCAGCAGACTACCTTGGCGGTAGATACCTGCGCGTTGTAAAAAATGATGGCCTGCCCATCGGACAATAAACCTTCTATCTGCGATATATCCAAATAATAATTCAAAAATAAGCTGCAGACGAGAACTGCACAGCAGGAAATAATGATAATCCCCATAAACTTTGCAGCGTCCTTTATCCCTACAACCATATGCTCACCACCCAATCTCATACGCCGTCTTAGGCGCCTCATTCGTACTGACTTCTATAATTTTCCCACTGTTCATCTTAATGACTGTGTTCGCCATCTGCGCAATATTCTGGTTGTGCGTCACCATCACCATCGTAAACCCATGTTCTTTCTGCAAGTCGCTGATATAAGCAAGCGCCTGCCGCCCTGTCTCTTCGTCCAAGGCACCTGTCGGCTCATCCAAAAAGAGCGCTTTGGGCTTTTTCGCCAGCGCCCTGGCAATGGACACCCGCTGCTGCTCGCCGCCGGAAAGCTCACCCGGGTACTTTTTCAGTTTCCCTTCCAGCCCGACAGCTTTTATAATTTTATGGTAATCTGCATTCCCGGCAAGGTCTGCGCCCATGCGCACATTCTTCTCCACCGTCATATTCGGCAGCAGGTAATACTGCTGGAATATAAAGCCCACCGTATCCTTGCGAAAAGAGGTCAGCTCACTGTCCGACAGCCCCGAGATATCCCGGCCGTCATATTTAACGCTCCCGCTATCCGCCCGCTCCAGCCCGGAAACCACATTCAGGAACGTAGACTTCCCTGATCCGGAAGCGCCAAGGAGCACGACAAAATCCCCATCCTCAATCCTTGCTGTAATGCCCTTTAGCACCAAAAGCCTATTGTCCTTGCTCCCGTAAGACTTTGTGATATTTTCCACTTCAATCATCTTTCCCACCTTCCCTTAACTCTTGTAACATCGCCCGGAAAACCTCCGTCATCATCTTTGCCATATCTTCCTGTGCAAACGTGCACATGTTTGTTGCGCAGAGCGCCGCAATCCCATGGGTATAAATCCACAGATGGCGGTACAGCCATTCCGCCTCTTGCAAATTTAAACCATATTCTTCCCGGACAGAATCCACGATCTCTTGATAATGCTCCTCAATTACCGGCAAGAGCGCACCGATTGCCGGTTTCTGCGGCTGCTGCGACATAAACAATACCTGAAACAGTTGCGGTTCCATGAGCGCAAACTTCACATACTCCACGCCCACGCCCTTAAACGCAGGCATTTTCGTCTGCCCAAGGCCCCTTTCCACATGGGCGGCATACATTGACCTAGCTGCTGCCATAACCTCCCGGCAGACGTCCTCCATGCTGGGAAAAACCGTGAAAATCGGCCTGGCGGAGCTGCCAAGCTTCGCCCCTAACGACCTCGCTGTCAGGGCGGCAAAACCGTCTGCCCTGACAATTTCCAGGGCGGCATCAATAATCTCTTCCCTTGTAAACTTTGCTTTCGGCGGCATCATGTCACTCCTCTAATTAAAACATTTGTTTTGCAACATATGTTTTATTATATCTATTTGCTTATTCTTTGTCAAGCCAAAATCATGAATATGAAAAATCCTGTATAACAGTTCAGCCAGCCGAATAAATCGGGGAAAATCGTGCTCGCACGAATTTTACACGATTCATTTCGGCTGAGGGAACGCCATTTTATGAGCAAAGTTAGCTGCGAAGCAGCGAGAAAGTGCCGCAGGCACCTTTGCGAATGGCGTGGTCTGAACTGTTACAATCCTGTATAATTGAAAAAATAAAACCGCCGCCACATCGCTTTCGAGATGATAGGCGGCAGTTCCCATCCTATGATATTTTTAACATTTCTTTCCAGGGATTCAAGGCAGAGGTCCATTGACGCCGTCCTCGCCGATTTCCTCTTCACTGCTGCAAGAACCCGGGGTGGCAAAATAATATTTGTCTTCCTCCCGGACCTCCTCCTCTTTGCCATTGCAATATTTTATCTTGTAAAGCTCCTCATCCGTCTCGCCTCGGTAAAATACGGCATAACAGGCATAATCGGCCTTTCGCTCCCCCAGATAGGCGCCATCCTCGCCCCACTGGGAATTCTTCGTAAACTCATAATAGTCCATGATGTCCAGTATGTCCTGCTTCGTCAGGTCTTTTAACACATCCACGGACAGGATAAACCTCGTGCTTTTTATCCTGTCCGTATAGTCTTGCACCCAGCAATTATAGCGGACTTTCCAGAGCCCTTCCCGATAAGTTTTCGTCGCCGCGTGGTTTTCCTGCTTTTCAGTATATTCCTTTACGGAATCCTTCTTCCCTATTCCGCAGCCAATAACAAAAAACACTGCCAATATAGCTGCGGCTAACTTATAATATTTGCCCATCCATGTCCTCCTCTGACACTCCCCCTATATAGGGAAAACAATCCGGCAAGGAAAAATATCTCATTTTATGTAAAAAATTTCTTTGTTCCCCTTATATCTTTTTCTCATATTTGAATGCTTCCGATCCATCTTTATATAAAACAGATACATCAAACTGCTGCACAGCAGCGATAAATAAAATCCATAATGCGCCGCTTCTAATGACAATCTTAAATTAAAGTCTGTCAGCAGCGGGACATACCAGAAAAGGCCATACGCCAGGTATATTACAGGATGCATGATTAAAAGTACGTTTGTCACCATTCTTCCCCTTTGGTTTTGCACAAATATAATGCACAAAAATGTAATCCCTGCCAAGACGCCCAGCATCACATGATTGACAATGTCTGTCCCATAGTTTATTCCATCCATTTCTTTATCAAAATAGCACCACGGCAGAAAAACCGGCAGTAAAGAAATTACGTAACAGAAAGCCATTATAAACCTTTTTTTCTCTTTAACCATAATATTTTTCCCTCCTTATCGTTATCCCTTCGCATACGAAGTTTGCGTATTTATCACAAAACAGGCGCACGCGCAAGCCGCAAGGCTCCATGTTATCTGGCTCCTTGCGGCAAATATCTTCCTCTATATTCCCAAAGCTTCCGGCTTAGAGGAGTTGGGCAGCCCTTTTGCGCTTCCACGCTTTTCTTCCTCAAGCTCCCCCAAAAGCCCCTCGCTTTCCCCTTGCCCTGCATCCTTCACAGATTCCTCTTCTTCCTTCGGCTCCTCAAAAGCCCCCTCGCTTGGACCCTGCCCTGCATCCTTTACAGATTCCTCCTTTTCTTCCTCTGGCTCCCGCGGCAGCCTGCCGTACAATCCAACCATGCCGCGGACCTTCCCTGCCAAGGCTTCGTCAAGGGCGTCCGGACGCATTCTCCACATCCAATTGCCGCCCAGTGTGGAGGGCGTGTTCATCCTGCCCTCGCTCCCAAGGCCCAGAAGGTCCTGCATGGTGACGATTGCCAGGTCGCTGACAGACGACCATACGCCGCGCATAATCCCCCAATGATACCCTTCCGCCTGGTCGAGCTTCAAATACTCTTTGGCAAAAGCCACGCAGTCCGTGGGGGCTTCCTGCAGCCAGCCTAAGATGGTGTCATTATCATGGGTCCCCGCATAAGCTACGGAATTCCTGGTAAAATTATGGGGAAGGTAATCTCCGTCCTCCCTAGAATCAAAGGCAAACTGCAGCAGCTTCATGCCCGGATACCCGGAATCTGCAAGCATCTTGCGCACAGACTTCGTAAGGAACCCCAAATCCTCCGCGATAATCTCAAGCTTCCCCAATTCGTCCTCAATGGCATGGAATAATCCAAGCCCCGGCCCTTTGCGCCATTCCCCTTTCTTAGCCGTCTTTGCCCCAAAAGGAATCGCATAGTAGGAGTCAAAACCGCGGAAATGGTCGATGCGGATAACGTCAAACAGCTTTGCCGTCTTCTCCATGCGCCGGACCCACCAGCGGTAACCGTCCTTTTTCATGACGTCCCAGCGAAACAGCGGGTTGCCCCAAAGCTGCCCATCCTCAGAAAACGCATCCGGCGGGCATCCCGCCACATCAATAGGCTGCAGGTCCTTCCCAAGGTAAAACTGCCCCGGCTCCGCCCACACGTCGGCGCGGTC
>CATLBW010000168.1 GCA_949879775.1 uncultured Lachnospiraceae bacterium | reverse complement strand
CCTAATCCAAGGGCCGCTCTCGCTGCTTCTTAAATCCAATCAGCAGCGAGAGCGGCCGCACATTCCAGAGAATTTGTCAACCCCTTTTGTAAGAAAAAAATGGTTAGACCTCATAAAAAGAATCTAAACATTTCAGACAATTCGTTATTAACTTAATGACATTGGTTCACTCCGTTCACAGTAACATTCGCAAATCCATGTAACATTCGCTTCGCGAATGGGATTTGCTCACACCTGAATCATTTTCTTACGGACTTTGCAGTAAATGCAAAGTCCTGTGTGAACAGTAACGTTGTGCTCTCCATTTCCGTGCCGTTTTTGCGAATGGTGTGGAATTATATGTAATGGTGTGGTATACTGTAAGGGCAAATCGTAATTGCAGGAGGAAATCATATGTGTTTACATGACTTGATAGCTGATGAATTTGCACGCACAAAATCATTATCAGCCTTGATTTATTTAATTGAAAGAGGAAGGGAAGTGCAGTTTTCATTCCGTGGGAAAGAATATTTTATCTCTAATGATAAGTCGCAAAAATATGTCTCTCTTTGGGAAGGGCAAAATGAGCAAAGTTTTGATAGTGTGGAAGCATTGCTTGAACATGCAGCCTTAGCAAATTCGGCATTGTTATCTGTTTGGCCCGAGGTTCAAATAGGGACTGTTTTTTAAAGGCTGAAAAGATGGTTCCCCAAGCCAATGCTGCTTTTTACATGCCTTGCTCAAATTAGAAATTAGTATAAAAAGGGAAACAAAGACCTTAATTGCGGAGCAAACAAGCCCACCAGCGGAAACAGGGTGCCGATACCGCCAAAAAGCAGGGAACAGCGGTTGCTGTACCTTTGCAAAACAGGCACATAAAATAATTGTGGATTTTCCGGGGCGTAATATAAATCAACCCGCTCCCCAATTTTTACCAACTTAACCCCGGAACCGCTAGGGGACTTAACTTTATAATCCATCCCTTTTACCTGAAATTCAAACTCAGGGAAATAGTTGTTGTTTCCCCCTGTCCTTTTTCGCCTTCCCTCGGAAACAACAATAGCAGTTGTTAAAATAATCGCATGTCTGCGCTCTTTCAGCAGACGGTGGCGTATAGACATTCCAATGGCGAAGAAAATCAAAGGGAAAATTGTAAACCCAGCATCGCTTATCCGTTCGTCTATCGTCCTGCCTGACTGCCCTATAATGATTCCCGCGAAAACAAAACATAACAACGGCCAGAAAATTACAAACCAGTACCAGCGTTTCAGTGCAGAATCTTTTGCATGTTTTTCTTTATGTATATCCATATTGCCTTGCGCACCTCCTGTGAAATTTTATCGTAAACGGCAAACATAATCGTTGTTTACGGTAATTTTGTCGTTGGCTCTATTATATAACGCCAGCCTGACGGATGGAATAGGGTTTCTGAAAAACTTGCCGTAACAGTTCAGCCAGCCGGATAAATCGGGGAAAATCGTGCTAAGTGCCCTGTGGGTATGCACGAATTTTACACGATTCATTTCGGCTGAGGGCGCTAAGTGCCGGTGGCGCTTGTCCAGCAACGACCGAAGCGAAGCGTAGACCTTTGCGGATGGCGTGGGCTGAACTGTACAATTTGCCGTCTGCAAGCAAGGATATGGATTGCCTTTTTATTTTCAAGATGTTACAATATATTTACTAAAAAGAAAAGGAGATAGGTAAACATGGCAAACAGGTTTGTGTTAAATGAGACGTCTTATCACGGCAAAGGGGCAATCCAGGAAATCGCGACTGAGGCAAAGGGGCGTGGGTTTAAAAAAGCGTTTGTGTGTTCCGACCCGGACTTGCTGAAATTTGGGGTGACAAAGAAAGTGTTGGATGTGTTGGACCAGGCGGGGTTAGCATATGAGATTTATTCGGAAATCAAACCGAATCCGACGATTGAGAATGTACAGACAGGTGTTGCTGCATTTAAGGAATCCGGTGCGGATTACCTGGTTGCAGTCGGAGGCGGTTCCTCTATGGATACGGCGAAAGCCATCGGCATTATTATTGCCAATCCGGATTTTTCTGATGTGGTAAGCTTAGAGGGCGTGGCGCCCACTGCCAAGAAGAGCGTTCCGATATTTGCGGTTCCAACGACGGCGGGGACGGCTGCGGAAGTGACGATTAATTATGTCATTACAGACGCTGCCAAGAACCGTAAAATGGTCTGCGTAGACCCAAAAGACATCCCGGTGGCAGCATTCGTAGACCCGGACATGATGTCTTCCATGCCTAAGGGGCTGACGGCGGCAACCGGGATGGATGCCTTGACGCATGCGATTGAGGGATATATTACGGCAGGGGCATGGGAGCTGTCGGACATGTTCCATCTCAAGGCAATCGAGATAATCTCACGTTCCCTGCGGGCTGCAGTTGAGAATGATTCCCAGGGGAGGGAAGACATGGCCCTCGGGCAATATGTGGCTGGAATGGGATTCTCCAATGTAGGGTTGGGAATCGTGCATTCTATGGCGCATCCTTTGGGCGCGCTGTACGATACGCCGCACGGTGTGGCAAATGCGATTATCCTCCCCACTGTCATGGAATATAATGCGCAGGCAACAGGGGACAAATACAAGTATATTGCACAGGCAATGGGCGTTAAGGGGACGGAAGCGATGTCCCAGGAGGAATACAGGAAAGCGGCTGTAGACGCTGTCAAGAAATTGTCAGAAGACGTAGGCATCCCCAAGGACTTAAAGGAAATCGTAAAGCCCGAAGACATCCCGTTTTTGGCCCAGTCTGCCTATGACGATGCCTGCAGGCCTGGAAACCCAAGGGAGACAAGCGTGGAAGAAATCACAGAGTTGTATAGGAGTTTGATATAAGGCATATTCTTCCGTGATTCAAAGGCGGACGCAACATAACAGTGGGGCATTACGTACATATATACATACATGGAACGGTATGGAATGTCCCATTTGTTATTTTGCCATTTAGTATGCATTTATATCCATGATATCGAGACGGAGCTTCTGGGAGTAGAAAATTTACCGTCAGGAATCACAAATGATAAGGGAAGGAAAGAGGGGACAATGAGAGAATGGAAAGAGGTAGAGGTTTTAGAAATAAAAAATAAAATTTTTTGCAAGGATTTCCTTTCGCCAATCGTGTTATAATTGAAACAGGAAAAAGTGAAGAGATTTTAAGGAGGAGACAGATTATGGGAAGAGCAGCGATGTATGGGATGATTGGCGCATTGTCATTGAGTTTTGGGACGATTGTGATCCCGTCTGAGAGTTTTGTCCGCCAGAACAACAGAGGGATTGAGCAGAGCGTTATCCCAACGGTATCCAGGGAGGTGGATGAGGAAGATACGAAGGTTGCTACGGAGCCAGACACGAAGAACGTTTCAACGGCGGAGGAATCACAGGAAGCGGTAAATACGCCGAATGCAGGTACAGCAAGCCAAGACACAGGTGAGGCGGCAAACCCGGATGCCAGCGCGGTTGCCAGCCAGGCGTATGTCTGCCCGCATACGGACGGCAACCACACGCCGGACTGCCCTTATTGGGATGGGACCACATGCGGGCATGCGGACGGCAGCCACCCATATGATTGCCCAAACTGGGATGGGAACTGCGGCCATACAGATGGGAACCATCCATATGATTGCCCGAACTGGGATGGGAACTGCGGGCATACGGACGGGAACCATCCGTCGGACTGCCCGAACTGGACAGGAAGCACGTGCGGGCATGCGGATGGCAGCCACCCATATGATTGCCCGAACTGGGATGGGAACTGCGGGCATACGGACGGGAACCACCCGTCAGACTGCCCGAATTGGACAGGAAGCCAGGGCAGTGGGAGTAGTTCAGGGAATGGAGGCCATCATGGAGGAGGCCATCACGGAGGAGGCCATCATGGATGGTAAAATATCTAACGATATTTTACGCGCCGAAGTGCGCATGTATTACCATGCCATTGCGGAGCAATTCATGGTAAAATATCTAACGATATTTTACGCGCCGAAGTGCGCATGTACTACCATGAATTTCGCATGTATTACCATGTCAATGCGGAATTCATGGTAAATAGGAGGGAGTGATATGTAAATGCGCAGTGAGGCAGAAGTGAACCATGCAGTGGAAGAGTATGCAGATATGGTACAGCGCATTTGCTTTTATCATCTGAAAAACCAAGCAGATACAGAAGATGTGTTCCAGAACGTATTTTTGAAATATATGACTTACGACCAGCCTTTTAGCGACAGCGAGCATGAGAAGGCATGGCTTCTTCGTGTTGCAATTAACGCCTGCAAGGATTACCTCAAAAGTTTCTTTCGCAGGAATACCGTCTCCCTGGAATCCTTAGGTGAGATGGAGGAACAAATTACAGAAGACTACCGGGAGGTTTTAGAAGCGGTGCTCTCACTCCCGGTAAAATATAAGGATGCCGTATACCTTCATTATTATGAGGGGTATACGGCATCTGAAATTGGGAAAATACTGGGGAAAAAGGAGAATTCCGTGTATTCCCTGCTTTCCAGGGGGAGAGGGATGTTAAAAGAGAAGCTGGGAGGTGATTGGAGTGGACAATAGGATACAGGATGCCTTTAGCCATGTAAAAGCAGACCCTGGCTTAAAGGAAACGACAAAGGACTTTCTGGCAAAAAAGAGGGAGGAACGAAGCCGTGCCCTTAGGGCACGGGCGGTTTACAAAACGGTCGCTGCTGCATGTGCGATGCTTCTATTAATACTGGGGTTCGGAGGATACCAGTGGGCGCAGACCCCGGTGTCTTATGTAAGTATTGACGTTAATCCCTCCATAGAGCTTGGTTTGAACTGTTTTGAACGGGTGGTGTCGGCTGAGGCGTATAATCCGGAAGGAGAAGAAATACTAAAAGGGCTATCCTTGAAAGGAAAGAAGTATATGGAAGCCATTAATTCGGTTGTGGGGAGCAAGGCGATGTCGCCCTATCTGGCGAGGGAAGAGGAGCTGGTCTTAACAGTAGCCGCGGAAGGAAGCCGGGAAAAAGAGATTGAGACAGGGGTTATGCATTGTTCCAACAGTATTGGGAAAAATTGCCATAGCGTCATTGCGGATATAAAGATGGCGGCTTCGGCGCATAATAATGGAATGTCGGTAGGGAAATATAATGCTTATTTGCAGTTGTCCCAGTATGACAGCGAGGTAACATTGGATGAGTGCAGGCATATGAGCATGTCGCAGATACATGGGCTGCTTAATGAGCACGGGCATAACGAGGGATGCCATGACGCACAACAGGAAAGCACAGGCCAAGAAGGCGGCCAGGAAGCGAAGCCGCAAAGCGCCGACAAAGAATGTTCCCAGGATGAGCAGCAGGAAAGCGCGGACCAAGAAGGCGGCCA
>CATLBW010000167.1 GCA_949879775.1 uncultured Lachnospiraceae bacterium | reverse complement strand
ACAACACCACAGAAAGCGCCGCATGTTTCCTCTTTTTCCACTTCTCCATCATACCCTTTTCCTCCAAATAATATGATTGTAATACTAACCGGCAGATTTATCTGACACTCAGTATATCTTTTATTTTATACCGAAAAAAGAGATATTTGTGCGCATTTTTGAGGTAAATATAGGCATTTTCAATACTTTTACTCCTGCCACCCACGCAATACCTTTGTCTGATAAGTTACAAACTCCCTGTCTGTGGAAGATTTCAGGCGCCATTGTTTAGGGGTCTGCCCAACAATTTTCTTAAAATTGCGCTCAAAGGTAGAGACCGAAGCATAGCCTATCTGCCATGCAAGCTCATTTACCTGGTAATCTTTCTTATGGAGGAAATCACATGCCTTTTGTATGCGTACCGTATTGATATATTCCAACGGCGAAACCTTCATGCAATTGCGGAATAATTTGCGGAAATAAGGCTCGCTGATATTACAGGCTTCTGCCAGCGCCTTAATTTTAATGTCCTCATAGTAATGCGTTTCAATGTAAACCAGTGCGGGACGGATTTTTTCGATATGCATGGACTCTTTCTCATGCTCCCTGGACATCCGCTCATTCAGGCGCACAAGCTCCTGGAGAAGCACGAACATATACCCGCCCACCGCTTCTTTGTTCAACACTTTTTGCTCCCGGTTCTCCTCTAAAATAGCACGTACCACGTTGGAGAGCCTTGGGTAATTCTCCGAATCGACCAACAGTGGGAATTGGGCAATCTGCTCTAAGACTTTCATCCCTTGGTATTTGTCCCATTGGTAGCATCGCTCCACAAAGCCCACAAAATCCAAGTACAGAAACTCCCAACGACAGACGCCGCCCTCCCTGCTATGCACACCATGGGGGAAATTACTGGGGATAAGGGAGATTGTGCCAGCGCCATAAGGTTGTGAGTTCTCCCCTAGAAAGACGACGCCGCCTCCATAATAACAATAGCCAATCTCATAGAAATTATGGAAATGCTGTTCCCCGGTCCGGTAAGTCGTAATCCAGCTATCCCCCAATAGCGCTAAATCATACCTGCCAACAGGCATTTCATAATAACGAAATTCCTCAATCTTCTTTCCTGCCATAGCGTCTCCTAAATATATTTGCGTCTTTAGCTCTGGTATGGGGCATCCTAGTATAACGAATATTAAGTAATTTGCAGTTTGACTTGCTTATTTTCCTGATAGCATTACTCCCCAAGCCTCGACGTAGCCACCGCTACGCCTGCGTTTGTGAAGCAGTGCTCTCAGAAAAATATTCAGCGTCAAACTATCAAAAACTTAATTTTCGTTATACTAGCTCATGCCAATTCCTTAGGTCATTCTACTTCTTTGGCTGTTCCTACTAGACCTAAGGCATCCTCCCAGCTTCTTTCTTCTTCTTTGGCTCTCCCACGAGGCATCAGGGCTCCTCCCACTTCTTTCTTCTTCTTTGGCTCTCCCACGAGGCATCAGGACTCCTCCCACTCCGTGGGTCCCCCCTCAGGTCAATTCCTTAGGTCATTCTACTTCTTTGCCTGTTCCTATAGACCTAAGGCATCCTCCCAGCTTCTTTCTTCTTTGGAAGCCGATAATAGACCTCAGGTCTCTCCCCAACTTCGTTGGGTCCCCCCTCAGGTCAATTCCTTAGGTCAAGAAGCAACTGCCTCCGATGAATTCCCGCAATATGGAATTCCTGCCAATATCTTCGCTGGGCACCGGGAGGAAATAATCCAGGAATTTGAGCAGGCGTTTTGCTTCCACGTACTCCGGGCAGCTCTTGTCAATTTCAAAGAGCAATGGTTCTGCGTACTGTTTCAGGACTGCCAGTTCATAAATTAAAGCAGAATTAAACATTATATCCGCTTCTTCCTGATAGGGGAAGATATACTGTTCCTCGCCTCTGCGCACAGACCCCCACATGGCAATCGTCTCTTTGGCGGAAATATTCCTCGTACGGGCGTCGCGCACCATACGCCGGATCATCCTTCCGTCCGTGGTGGGCAGGCTGTTATGCTCGTCAATGTTCAACTGCGTCAGGGCGCTGATATAAATTTTTAATTTGCTGGATTTGGGCAGGGAATAGGACAGCCTGTCGTTGAGGCCATGGATTCCCTCTAAAACCAAAATATCGCTCTTTCCAAGCTGCTTATAAATCCCTTTATACTCGCGCTTACCTGTGCGGAAATTATAAATAGGAAGCTCTACGCGCTCGCCTGCCAACAGCGCGGACATATCACGGTTAAACAATTCAATGTCCAACGCTTCTAAACATTCAAAATTATATGTGCCATCCGGATGCTTGGGCGTATCTACCCTGTCTACATAATAATCATCCAGTGAAATCGGATGCGGCTTTAGCCCCAGCGCCATAAGCTGGATAGACAGGCGGTGGGAAAAGGTCGTCTTCCCGGAAGACGACGGCCCTGCAATCATCACAAACTTTTTATCCGGCATGGAAGCAATCTCCTCCGCCATCCTGCCAATCTTGCGTTCCATCAACGCCTCAGACACAAGTATCACATCGCGGATGCGCCCCTGCGCAATAGCGTCGTTAAGCGCGCCAATCGTGGCGATATCCAGCTTCGCCCCCCATTCCGCCGATTCTTTCAGCACATGGAACAGCTTGTGCGAGGGAACAAATTTTGACGGCGTCTTTGTGTCTTTGTCTGGAAATAATAACACAAACCCACCTTCATATAATTCCAGTTCAAAATACTTAAGGTAACCAGTATGAGGCGTCATATACCCATAAAAATAATCCTCATAATTGCCAATGCTGTATATATTCACCTTAGAGCTGCGCCGATATGCAAACAGGCGTTCTTTATCGCGCATCCCCAGTTCCCGGAATAACGCCACAGCCTCATCTGTAGAAATACTCGTCTTCCTGATGGGGATTTTTTGCTCCACAAGCTTTTTCATTTCAGCCTTTAAACGGCAAAGATACGCTTCATCCGGCAACTGACCCGACAATTCACAGAAATATCCCTGGCTGATGGAATGCTCCACACGCACAGAGACTTGTTTGCCGTCTTCCTCAGACAGGTTGTGGACCGCCCGCTGCATAAGGAAGGTAACGCTGCGGCGGTATGCTTTCCTCCCCGCCTTATCCCTGGTTGTCACAAACACAAGCTCCCCATCTGCCTTCAACGTCTTATGCAGCTCTTTCAAGCGATTGTTGAACATCACCAACACAATATCATCCTCATACCCCGACTGGTACTCCTCAGCAATCTTAGAAAACGCCGTCCCCGCCGGATACTGCTTTTCCTCCCCACTGATTATGACCTGGTATACCGATTTCTTCATCTCAGCCTCCTAATTCATAAAATTTGGATTAAATATTTTACTTCGCCCGGAATTCCAGCGCTTCTACTTTTCAAAATAATTATATCTTTATTTAAATATATAAAAATGGGTGCTTAACTGGCTGCTCTACGATATCCAGATTCCCTGCCCTGTCCCTGAGGTACTGCGCCATATACGGGATAAACAACTTCTCCACACCATAATGTCCTGCATCAATTATTGCAAGTCCCTGGGCCGATGCATCAATTCCTTCATGGTGGTCAATATCCCCGGTCACCAAAACCTGCGCCTCTGCACAAATCGCCTTAGTAATCACGCTTTTGCCTGACCCTGGGCAGACAGCGGCCCTTTTGACCTTCCTGTTTAAATCCCCGAACACTTTCACAGTGTCAACCGCAAAAGCCTCTTTCACATGCTCGACGCATTCTTTCAGCGTCATCTCCTGGGGCAGCATACCAACCCTGCCAATCCCCTCCGCGCCATCTTCCCCCTGCCAGGTAATGTCAAGCGCCTGGCAATGGGACAGCATCATCCGTTCTGCCGCCAGCCCTGCCATGCCCCTGACGTCAAAATTCGTGTGCATGGCATAACATGAAATGTTATTGCGGATTAGCTCCACCACACGCTTACCGGTAAAATCCTGCGTATTGACCTTTTTCAGCCCCTTAAATATTAATGGATGGTGCGTAAGCAGCAAATCGGCTCTCTGTTTCGCCGCCTCCGCAATCGTCTCCTCCGTCGCATCCAATGCTATGTAAACCTTATGCACTTCCTGTCCAAAATCCCCTACCAACAACCCTACATTATCCCAATCGCAGGCAAAACCCTCCGGCGACTGCTCCTCCAACAATGATATGATATCACGGCATGTCATAATACCTTCTCCTCCTGATTTTTGTATGCGTTTAAGAGAGCCTCAACCTCTTCAAGCTCCCCTTCAAGCTGTGCCCTGCGCACCTTGACATCCTGCCTGGCATTTTGCCCCAGCTTTTGCAATATTCCCTGTTTCTGCTCCTTCTGGCGCAGCAAATACAAACGGAGGACTGGGTGGTTTCGCTTCAAGAGCAGCGGCCCATATTTGTAATCAGCCTCTGCCATTGCCTGCAACGCCTCCCTGTCCCCCTCTTGTGTCCATTTTGCCGCCATCATGCTGTAAAACTTCCCATCCTCATATACCATTTCTTCATCGGTAATCCGATAACCATGCAAGGCAAGGAAACGCCGGAATGCAGGCAGCTCTGACTGCGGCTGCAATACCAGCCGTTTCGCCGCACGTGCCACACGCTCACCCTCAGATAGAATCCGCATCATCAACGCACCGCCCATACCGGCAACCACAATCGCCTGCGCCTCCCCTGGGCGCAATGCGTCCAGGCCATCCGAAAGCCGTGTCTCTATCCGCCCTTCCATATGGTACTGCCGGATATGCTCCCGGGCGCGCAGCAGCGGCCCTTCATTCACGTCCATGGCAATCGCCCTTTTCGCTTTCCCAAAACACACCAGGTAAAGCGGTATGTAGCCATGGTCCGTCCCTACATCCGCCACAACCTCAGCCTCCCCTGCTAAGCCTGCGACAGCTTGCAGCCTCTTAGATAATTGCACCATATCCTCCTCACATAAAAAGTTAAATTAGTCCAAGTAATCCTTAAGTTTCCGGCTGCGGCTGGGATGGCGCAGCTTGCGCAGCGCTTTCGCCTCAATCTGGCGAATCCGCTCCCTGGTCACATTAAACTCTTTTCCCACTTCCTCCAACGTCCTGGCGCGCCCGTCGTCCAGCCCAAACCGCAGGCGCAATACTTTCTGCTCCCGCTCTGTCAGTGTGCTTAAGACTTCCACCAATTGTTCTTTCAGCAAAGTAAATGCCGCCGCCTCGGCCGGGACCGGCACGTTATCGTCCTGGATGAAATCACCCAGATGGCTGTCTTCCTCCTCACCAATAGGGGTTTCTAAAGATACCGGCTCCTGGGAAATTTTGAGGATTTCCCGCACACGTTCTACCGGCATATTCATCTCCTCTGCAATCTCTTCCGGGGTCGGCTCCCGCCCTCACTCCTGTAAAAGCTGCCTGGAAACGCGGAGAAGCTGGTGAA
>CATLBW010000166.1 GCA_949879775.1 uncultured Lachnospiraceae bacterium | reverse complement strand
CGCGACGCTTCACGTCAACTGCCAGTTCGTCGAAAAGCGTTTTTATAAATGCTTCACATTTTTTCCACCTAGATAACCCATTTACTGTTACTACACATCGGCTTCATCATCCTTAAATTCCCGCGAGCAATGCGCCGGAATTGGCCCACAATGGAAAACACTATGCAAAAAAATGCTCCGCCAACGTGAACGTGCCCACCAATTCTACGCTCCCTGTCATATAAATCGTACCTGACGCATCTATTTCTATTGTCAAATCCCCACCCTGCATATGCACGGTCACGACGTCGTCCACAAGCCCCATGCGTTTCGCCGCTGCCGCTGCCGCGCACGCCCCGGTGCCGGAAGCAAGCGTGTAGCCAGCTCCCCTCTCATAGATTTCAATCACAATGTTCCCCCGGTCGGCCACTTTGCATAACTGCATATTGGTGCGGTTAGGAAAGTACGGCGCCTGCTCCACATAAGGCCCAAGCGTTTTTGCTTTCTGCGGCGTTACCTCCTCCAGCATAATCACACAGTTCGGGTTCCCCACAGATAAGCATGTTGTATTGTAATCATTATCCCAGAACCGCAAATGGGCATTGACGACCTCACCTTCGATCCCATTGAGCTTCATCCCAGGCCCTGCATACACAGGCCTGCCCATGTTAACGCGCATAACGCTGCCGCTTTCGTCAAGGAATTCAACCTCCACCACGCCTGCAAGCGTATTGAGCGTAACCCTTCCGCCCTTTATATATCCCTCGTCCAGCAGATACTTTGCAAAAATACGGATGCCGTTGCCGCTTTGTTCCGCCTCCGAGCCGTCTGGGTTAAAAACACGGACTTTTAATCTGCCATCCTCCCAAAGAGGCCCATATAAAATTCCGTCCGCTCCCACCCCAAAATTCCTCCGGCACAGCATTTCAATGTGCCTGCTTTGCAGTGGCAGATCATTTTTATTCGGATCTAACACCAGGTAATCATTACCCAGCCCATGGTATTTTTTTAATGTGATTTCTTTCATGGCATGACGTTTCCTTGAAATGTCCCTTTACCATATCCTATGCCCTGGCTTTCCAAGATATGTGTGCAGCCCGCCCTGCCGTAACTTCCAAAAACGCGCGCTCACTGGCGTATGTAGATTCCCTGCTGCTCAATGAAATCTTCCAGTTCGTCCTGGGCGTCCTGGGACCAAGTTTCATTGAGAGGGGTTCCCTTGCCTGTCTCCCCCTCCCTGTGTTCCTGTAACATATCTATTGGCTTGTCTCCTGCCTTGCTCATGAACCTCTCCTTCCTTATGCTTATGCCCTTATGCTGTTTGGGCTACCTTCCTGTCAAAGCCTCCCCCGCTGAAATGCCCTGCATGCTTTTTGGCATGCTTGTCTTTGCAGGCGGCATAGGAACCTCCTTATCTGCCTTTTCTGGTCAGGGGAAATCCGCTTAACCATCTGCTGGTAGTGTTTTTTCCAAATCTTCGCTTTCTTACCTGCCCTCAACAGCGTGCGCAGCGATAAGCTCCTGTAACTGCTTACTTTTCTCACTAAGGATCGCCTCCACTCTCTCCTGGGTCACTCCGCTCATCGGGCGTTTGCCGCTGGCGTCCATCCCTGTCTCAAGCTGCCGCTCAAGCATTTCCCTCTCAGCAAGCAGCCTCTGGATCTCCATTGCCATCTTATTGTTCTGCTCATCCTTGAGCTTTTGCACAACCTCCTCCGCAACCACTCGCTCTTCCTGCATCTGCTGATGCTTCTCCTCCTGCGCCCTGCGCTCAAGCTCCTCTTTGCTTGTATAAATTACGTTGCTGCGTTTCACAATACTCCTGGCGATCCTTTCCCGCTCATTTCTTTTATCAATTGCATCCTTCATCGCGCTATCTCCTGTTCCCCACTGTAAAATCCTCTAAAAACCTCTCTGTTACAGCTACTCATTTTCTACAGTATAGCACGAAATTTGCATGAATAAAAGTAGTAAATTTCGTGCATCATTTTATTGTAAGATTACTGTTATACCCATGGTAGATTTCATCCACCATGGGTATCGCATCAGATTTATCTGACGCTCAGTATACAAAAAACGGGAGGTAACATTATGGCGGCATACAAAGTAGAAATCTGCGGGGTAAATACATCAAAGCTCCCTGTATTAAAAGACGAAGAGAAAGACGACCTCTTCTCCCGGATTAAAGCCGGGGATATGGAGGCGCGGGAAACGTATATTAAAGGAAACCTCCGTCTTGTCCTAAGCGTCATCAAACGTTTCGCTGGCAGCAATGAAAACGTAGACGACCTGTTCCAAATCGGCTGCATCGGCCTTATTAAATCCATTGACAACTTCAACCCAGAAATCGGCGTAAAATTTTCTACCTATGCAGTCCCCATGAATATACATTGTCGAAACATTATAGTGAAAAGTCTATGTGCACATGCGTGCCTGTGATTACTACCTTATTTACCAGCTTACGGATAATATGCTTCTTCTGCCGCACATCCATGCCTTCCCATAATTCGCCCACCGTCAGCAAAAGTTCCGCTTTCTCTTTTTTGCGTGCCAGGACAACGTCGTCCTGCTCGTTCATTTCAATCTGCCCATTTATCTGCCCAAGCTTCTTTTTCAGCTCTTCAATCGTCTCCAGCAAAATATCGTTATCCGTATCCTCCGCATAAATAAGGTACAGTTTTTTAATCTTTTTATTCAGGATTGCCTGCTGCTCATACAACAAGGAGAGTGTGTCGCCAGGCGCCAGCGATTCCGTTTCACTGGGCTTATAATTGTTGGCAAATGAGAAAATTGCATTGATAACTTCCGCCTCTACCTCATGCGCCCAGACCCTTTCCTGCCCACAATTGGGGTCTTTGATTAAATATGTCTTGGACTTCTGCTGAGAGTAACATACCAGCTTGCACCCTTTGTTCCCCCATTTCTGGTAGCGCATTTTGGCCCCGCATTCCCCACAGTGCAAAAGCCCCGTCAAAAGATGCTCCGAGGTGTTTGCCCGCACAAATTTCCGCTCAAGCATACAACGCATGGCTATGTCATACATTTCTTTAGATATAATTGGCTCATGCTGCCCTTGGTATTCTTCCCCATTGTACTCGATAATCCCATAATTGCTCTTGCGCGTCAATATCTGATACACCAGCCTGTCATATTTTAGGCCCAAAAGGTTGGCAATCTCCTGGGGCGCTTTTCCTTCTATATATAATTTATAAATCTGCCTGACCTTCTCGGCGTCGCGGTTTGGCACAAGCACGCCTTTTTGCTTATCATAGTCGTAGCCGAACGGCACCCTGCCGCCGCCCATCCACAGCCCCGACTTGACGCGTTCTTTCATGCCCATGCGGGTACGCAGCCGTATATTCTCACGCTCTAGCTGCGCAAATGCCGATAAAATCCCCAGCATAAGACGCCCCATGGGCGTGGACGTATCCATGCTCTCGTTGAGCGATACGAAATCAACGCCATGGGGGTTAAACACGTCCTCAATCAGATACAGCGTATCTTTCTGCGAACGTGACAGACGGTCAAGCTTGTAGACAATGACATGCGAGATTTTATCCGCGTTTACATCCTCAATAAGCCTCTGCATCTCAGGCCGCTCAATATTGCTCCCCGACCAGCCTCCGTCAATATAAAATTCATATTTTTTGATACCCTTTGACACACAGTAGGCGGAGAGCTGCTCCTTTTGCGCGTCAATGGAATACCCTTCCTCTGCCTGTGAATCGGTCGATACCCTTATGTATATTGCTGCCGTTTTCATCCTATGCCCTGTGCCTTCCCGGCAAGGGGAGCAGCAGCTTTGCCCTGCTCCTGGTAGCTATTGCTAACGCCCTGCCTGATTGCCTCGACGTAATCTATATAATCCTTCTTCGTAATCTGTACATCTTTCAGTTCTTCCGGCTGAATAGATTTCCCATTGATGGAATAGCTTACTGTCATAACGCCACCTCTATTATAATACTTCCCTACTGCTGATGGAAGTATTCCCAATAAAAGGAAAACTATTCAACCCCTAACCCAACGCCACATCCAATGCCATCATCAGCGTAAACCCTAACGCGAATACCACCGTGCCTATGTTAGACTGTTTCCCTACCGACATCTCGGGGACCAGTTCCTCCACCACGACATAGACCATAGCCCCCGCCGCAAAGCTCAAAAGATATGGCAGCACCGGGACAATGACGCCTGACGCCAGGACCGTAAGCAGCGCGGCGACAGGTTCTACAGCCCCGGACAACACGCCGCACAAGAACGCCGTGCGCTTTTTCATCCCCCCTGCCTGCAAGGGCATGGAGATAATCGCCCCTTCCGGGAAATTCTGGATGGCAATGCCCACGGAAAGCGCCAACGCCTCCGCCATGCTAATCTGCCTGTTCCCAGACAGGCAGCCCGCGAACACCGCGCCTACCGCCATCCCTTCCGGGATATTGTGCAGCGTCACGGCAAGCACCAGCATAGCGTTCCCCTTCCTCGCCGTCCAAGACGATTTCTGTTTGCCGTTCGCTTGATATAGATGAGGGATTGCCCGGTCCATTGCCAAAAGGAACAAAACGCCGAACCAAAAACCGGACACAGCAGGCACAAACGCCCACTGTCCCATGGACGCTGCCTGCTCCACCGCCGGGGTCAGCAGGCTCCAGATAGACGCCGCCACCATAACGCCTGCCGCAAAACCATTCAAAACCCTTTGCAACGAATCGCTGAGCATATTTTTCATAAACAACACGCAAGACGCCCCTAAAGCCGTCCCCAAAAACGGAATCAAGATACCTTGAATTACTTCAATCTGCATATTTCTTACCTCTAAAAAGCCCAAATCAGCTCTCTGTTTATAATAAATATATGACGTTCGCCTGCATTTGCTAATGAAAGGCTGTACCTTTATAGGCAAATGGTTTATAATTCCCCTATATAAATATACTCATTGCCGAGGAAGGCAAATGCGCGGCATTTCCCTATGCCTTCCGGCAAGCTGACAGGCGGCGCATTGCGGCGCGTGCCATGTGAAAGGAGATCTATGTTATGAAGAAAAAAATATGCGTAATTTTTGTTATTGCCACTTTTTTTACTGTAATGGGAATTGCTTTCCGAAAAAAAATCCCGAGAATTGCTTTCAAAAGAAATGTTACTTACATCAGCCGTTTAGACGGCCCTACTTCTATCTTCCTCGCTGGGAAACTCAGCAAGGGGCCTAACAAACATTGATACGCCATGCGGCAGGCAGGAGCGGCCATTTCCCTCCCCAGAAGGAACCGGCCGCTCACACGACGTTCCCGCCTTCCTTTTGAAGGTAATGCATATATGATTTTACAAATTCACTATGTTTCTTTTTAGACAGGCAGACCGCTTCCCCGCCCACAAGCGTAATGCTATCGCTGGCAAAGGCAGTGATATGCGCCATATTTACAAGGTATCCCCTATGGCAGC
>CATLBW010000165.1 GCA_949879775.1 uncultured Lachnospiraceae bacterium | reverse complement strand
CCGCAGAACAGGTAGGAAGAAATCTTAGGGCCGCAGATATAGCCTACGCCCAATAATGCCGGCAGCACGTCCATGCCGATGCCGGAGCCTTTGTATGCCGGGATTTCATAATGAACTTCGCTGGGGAATACTTTCAGCCCGTCGGTGATGAACTTATATGCAGCGGCAATGCCAAGGCCTGCAAATACAGTGGATGCTTTGGCTCCGCCCTCTTCGCCTGCCATCAGCACTTCCGCGCAGGCCTTCCCTTCCGGGTAAGGGAGCGTGCCGTGCTCCTGGACAATCAAGGCTGTCCTTAATGGGACCATAAATAAGATACCGAGCGCGCCGCCGATAAATGCGATGATGGCAATCTCAATCAGGGATGGTGAAGAAGTCCCCCATTCGGCAGCCCAGAGGAATAAGGCAGGCAGTGTGAAGATCGTGCCTGCGGCTACGGATTCACCGGCTGAGCCGATGGTCTGCACCATGTTGTTCTCAAGGATGGAATCTCTCCTTAAAACGATACGGATAATGCCCATGGACAATACTGCCGCCGGGATTGACGCCGACACGGTCATCCCCACGCGCAGGCCCAGGTACGCATTTGCTCCGCCAAACATAATAGCCAGGATGATTCCCAGGATAATGGAAGTCGCTGTGAACTCCGGCAGCGTCTTGTTGGCGGGAACAAAAGGTTTGAAATCTTTGTTCTCATTCATTTCATTTACTCTCCTTTACTTTTAGATGTAAGTATTTTAACAAATTTGTAACAATATGTCTACGATTTCCATGATTTTGCATTTATTGTTGTGCATATTTTTTTTCAGGCGCTTTTGGCACCCTAAATCTTAAAATATAAGAGTTCAAAAAGTTAGGATTGTAAAATTTGTAAAAAGCCAGTACAATAGAAGATATATTTTGTAGGAAGGATTGGAGGAAAATATGGAAAAACAAAAAAGAAACTCGTTTTCAGGCTCAATAGGCTTTGTACTGGCGGCGGCGGGAAGCGCCGTAGGCCTGGGGAATATCTGGCGGTTTCCTTATCTGGCGGCGAAGGATGGAGGGGGGCTGTATCTGGTTATTTACCTTGTGCTGGCATTGACGTTTGGATTTACGCTCCTGGTAACGGAGATTGCCATTGGCAGGAAGACGAAGCAGAGCCCGTTGACAGCGTACAGCAAGCTGCGCCCCAAATGGGGGTTCCTGGGCATCCTTGCCTGTCTGGTGCCTATTATTATCCTGCCGTATTACTGCGTAATCGGCGGCTGGGTATTAAAGTATTTCCTAGCCTACCTCACAGGGGAAGGCATGCAGGCAGCAGGGGATGATTATTTTACGGGATTTATTACCCAGGACGTTTCCCCGATGGCGCTGCTGATAATTTTCCTTGCCGTGGTGTCAATCATTATCATCCTTGGCGTCAATAACGGCATTGAGAAATTTTCCAAGATATTGATGCCGCTGTTAATCCTGCTTGTGCTGGGGATTGCCATCTTCTCGCTGACGATTTCCCATACGGACGCCCAGGGCGTTACCAGGACGGGGCTTGAGGGCCTTAAAATCTATGTTGTGCCTGATTTCAGCGGCCTTACGATAAAAGGTTTCTTTACCGTGCTGTTAGATGCCATGGGGCAGCTATTTTTCAGCCTCAGCGTTGCCATGGGCATTATGGTGGCGTACGGCTCTTATGTGAAGGATGAAGATAACCTGGTACGTTCCATCAACCAGATCGAGATTTTTGATACGGTGGTGGCGTTCCTGGCCGGAGTCATGATTATCCCGGCTGTGTTCACCTTTATGGGCAAGGAGGGGATGGAGGCTTCCGGCCCCAGCCTGATGTTCGTGTCGCTGCCGAAGGTATTTGCCGCTATGGGCAAGGCAGGGAATGTGGTAGGCTGCCTGTTCTTTGCCATGGTGTTGTTTGCGGCGCTTACAAGCGCAATTTCCGTCATGGAGGCAGTCGTTTCCAGCCTGATGGATAAGTTCCGCCTGTCCCGGCTCAAAGCGTCCCTGATTGAGATGGGCATTGCCCTTATCGGCGGGATTGCCGTGTGCCTGGGCTATAACAAATGGTACTTTGAATTAAAACTGCCCAACGGCGCAGTAGGGCAGATCCTTGATATCATGGATTACCTCAGCAATAACCTGTTTATGCCGCTGGTAGCAATCGGCACCTGTGTCTTGGTGGGCTGGTTCCTTAAGCCGAGAACGATTGTTGACGAGGTAGAGAGGAATGGGGAAAAATTTGGCAGGCGCGGCCTCTATATTGTAATGGTAAAATATGTTGCGCCTATCCTGCTGGTAGTCCTGCTGCTCAAATCAATAGGGATACTGACTGTTATTTAGGGAAACGCTGATTTAACCAGTGTCCCCTAAGCCATAGGGAATACGCAGACGCATACATAGGCGCATCAGGGGGAAACACACATGAAAATTATTATTTGCGATGACTGCGTGAAAGATTTACAGTATTTGGAGAAGCTGCTGGAAAAATACAGTGCCACGGCTGTGGGCGTCCGTTTGGAAGTTGAGGGATATTCGGACGCTTGCAGCCTGTATGACAGGATTTCACGGGGGAATCTGGCGGATGTCTATATATTGGATATGATTATGTCAGAGAAAAGCGGGATTGAGATAGGCAGCCTGATCCGCAAAATGGGGGGCAAAGGGGTAATCATTTACGTTACGACCTCCGCTGATTTTGCCCTGGAGGCATACGAGGTGCATGCGGCGCGATACCTGTTGAAGCCTGTCAGTGAGGAGCATTTTTTTGAAGCTATGGATTTTGCGCTCTCTTATAACAAGGCTGAGGACAACGCGCTGTTTTCAATCAAGACGAAGGATGGGACGGTGTCTGTGCCTTATTCTAAGATAGAGTATATTGAGAATTATTCCCGGACGCTCAATGTATTTCTTGCAAACAGGGAGCATATCAGAAGCATTTTTATCAGGAAATCGTTTGACGAGGAAATCAGGGAAATTGCAGGGGACAGGAGTTTCCTGCGTATCCACAAATCGTTCCTAATTAATATGAACCATGTGAAAAGGCTGGGGCAGGGGGACGTCATTATGGAAAGCGGCAGGCAGATTCCCGTCAGCAAGACAAGGGCGCCGGAGGTGAAAAGGGCGTATCTTTTGTTCATTTCTGAATGTTATCAGTAGGGTGTGGCGATATGTGACAGAAGCATTTCCCATATGGCGGGCGATGTATTTCTGATGTTGTTGCCGTATGCGAAAATTTAGGTTATTTTGTGAAAAAACGGGAATTAATAGAAAGATAGGGTATGTTATAATTTTACAAGGGCAATTATCCATGCCGGAGACATTAAAAAGCAATTTAATTCATGTTTACATGTGGGAAATTGCTTTTTTCAATGTAAAATTAAAGTAATGGAGCCTTATTATAACCAAAGAAAGTGATGAAACCTTATGCAGAAAACCTTTATAAAAAATGTTTTTATTATTGTGACGACAGCTATTTTCCTCATCCTTGTTATCAATGTGCTGCTTAATAAACATACCTTGGAGAACCAGCAGTATAATAGTTTCCAGGCAAAGATTGAGCAGATTATACATACGATTGACAATAACCGCAGGGAGTTGGAATTGCTAAAAAGGAACCTGGATGAGGATTACCTTATCAGGGCAAGGGCGGCGGCTTATGTCGTGGACAAGCAGGAGGAGGTCACCATGGATGTGTCCAAGATGCAGTACCTTGCAAAGCTGCTCAATGTGGATGAGCTTCATGTCATAGATGAAAATGGGATTATTGTATCAGCCTCTGTCTCTGAATATGTCGGCATTGACATGGCCGACCATAAGCAGACAAGACCCTTCCTAGAGCTGTTGGAGAGCGAGGATGACGACGCATACATTATCCAGGAGCCGCAGCCGAACGCCGCAGCGGGTATCATCAGGCAGTATGTGGGCGTGGCGAGGAAAGGGCAGAAAGGGGTCGTGCAGGTTGGCTTTGAGCCTAAGCGGCAGCTAGAGGCGCAGTCGAGGAATACTTATGAATATATGTTCTCCAGGTTCCCTACGGATGTGGGAGAAGAGCTGTTTGTCGTTGATAGTGAGACGGGGGACATTTTAGGGCATTCAGAGGGTGGGGCAGAAGATTCCGTCGGGAATTATTATCCGTTGGAATCACTTTTAGGGTGCGAGCTTGGCGCCTACAAGACTGGCACGGATGGGACACAGAGGTATGTGGTGAGCAGGAAGAATGAGGACGTATTAATCTGTGCCGCTATGCCTGCGGAAGATTTGATGGAGAAGATGCTGGGAAATACCGTTATGACGCTTATTTATCTGCTTTGCATCGAAGCGGCCGTAATCCTTCTTTTGAACTATCTTGTCAAGCGCAAGGTGATAGACGGGATACATCAGATTAATGAGGACCTTTGCGCGATTACGAACGGTAATTTTGACACCACGGTATCGGTGGGCGGCAACCGTGAGTTTGAGGAGCTGAGCAGGGGAATCAACACGATGGTGACAAGCATTGTCAGTATTTCCAACAGGATTTCTGCAATTATTGAAATCAGCGGGGTCCCTTTGGCTGCATTTGAGTATGAGAGCGGGATTAACCATGTTTTTGTCACTTTGGGCGTAGGGGAGCTTCTTGGCATTTCCAATAAAGAGGTTGCTGAATTCTGTAAAAATGCCGATGTGTTTGATAAATATATCACAAGGATTACGAAGAACCCCATTGAAGGGGAGACGGACGTTTACCGGATTAATGATGAGAAGTATGTGCGCATCCATATGTCGGATTCCTTAGAAGGAAAACTTGGCGTAATCACGGACGTTACGGCAGATATCATGGAGAAGAAGCGCATGCGCTATGAGAATACCCATGACCCGCTTACCGGCTTGTATAAATTCCAGCATTTTAAGAAGAAAGCAGAGGAGCATTTGAAGCATCTGGAAGAAGGGGAAGTCTGCGCTGCCGTGATGCTGGACCTCGATTGCTTTAAGGGCATCAATGACACCTATGGGCATGATATCGGCGACCGCTACCTGCAAAGCTTTTCTGCTATAATGCGGGCGATGCCTGCGGAACATTTTTTGACGGCAAGGCGTTCCGGTGACGAGTTCTGCATGATGATCTTTGGCTGCCGGGACCGCTTTGAAGTAATCAGGTGCATTAATCACTTTTATGATAAGCTGGGCGAGAACTATGTGCCATTATCCGAGACGGAGGAAAGGGTAATCAGCGCTTCGGCTGGTTATGCCTGCACAGCGGACGCCAGCACCGAAATTTCTGAGCTTTTGAGCCATGCTGATGAGGCTCTTTATGTGGTCAAGCGGGACACGAAAGGCGTATATGGGGAATATTTTGGATAAGAGAAGCAAGGCAAATGCGAAGCATTATAGAAACGCCTTGCGCCGAGTTGGCAGGTGACGCAAAGCGTCGCGTGCCGTTACCTTGTAAGAGAAGCAAGGCAAATGCGAAGCATATTTTTATAG
>CATLBW010000164.1 GCA_949879775.1 uncultured Lachnospiraceae bacterium | reverse complement strand
CGGATTGTGGCGATCAGCTTCTCAAACTGCGGAATCTGACCGATGTTCGCAAACTCGTCCAACAGCATCCTCACATGAACCGGGAGCCTGCCGTTATAGACATCATCTGCTTTGTCACAAAGTAAATTAAAGAGTTGTGAATACATGATAGATACCACAAAATTAAAGGTGCTGTCTGTATCTGAAATAATGACGAACAATGCTGTTTTCTGTTCCCCAAGCGTGTCAAGTTCCAAATCGTCATACTCCATAAGGTCACGCAGCTCTTTAATGTCAAATGGCGCTAACCTTGCGCCACAGCTAATCAAAATAGATTTAGCTGTCTTGCCCGCCGCTAATTTATATTTCTTATATTGGCGGACAGCAAAATGGTTTGGGTCTTTTTCCTCCAGTTCGTCAAACAGCAGGTCAACGGCGTTTTTGAAATTCTCGTCATCTTCCCTCGCTTCGCTTGCGTCAATCATATCAATCAGCATGGCGAAATTCTGTTCTTCCTCTGGGGCTTCATACCAGATATAGGCGATAAGGGCCGTGTAATACAGCTTTTCCGCCTTCACCCAGAAATCCTCCCCAGATTGCTGCCCCTCCCCTTTGGTGTTGACTATAATCGTGTTTACGAGTTTCAGAATGTCCTTTTCGCTCCGTAAATAGGCGAAAGGATTGTAGTGCATGGACTTTGCGAAGTTTATGGTATTGAGGACTTTTATCTTATATTTTCCCCGTTTCAGCATCTTTCCGCATTCGACTAAAACCGTGCCTTTTGGGTCAGTTACCACGAATGAGCTGTGCATCTGCATCAGGTTGGGCTTCACAAAAAACCTGGTCTTGCCGGAGCCGGAACCGCCGATCACAAGGATATTTTTATTCCTTGCGTACTTTGGCTGTTTCGGCCTGCCTGACATCATCAGCCTCTCCGTCTGCGTCAGCAGGATATTGTTCTCAAACACGGAATCCATGTAAGGCTCTATGTCCTTTGCGTTGCCCCACCGGGCGCTGCCGTATTCCGTTCCATGCCGGAACTTCTTGGCGTTCTTGGCTTTGAAATAGACCAGAAGCCTTAAAGCGATGCCGCAGCACACTCCGATCAGCAGGTCTGCCGGATAAAAACTCGGCAGTGGATTGGCAAATAAGCCTTCCAGCCCCGCCATAACCTCCATCATCTTTGCGGAAGCGTCCTGCCCCGGCGATACCCTCCACAGGCACGCTACTTTGTCGCAGAAATATCCGGCAAGCGCATAGGGGAGATTCATCAGGACAAGTTTCTTTTTGTCTACGTTCCCGGCTTTTGCCTTGAGGTTTTCCGGAATGGATTTTAAATCTTTGGCTATGCCGTTGATAATATTACTCATAGGCTCTGCCCCCTGTCCTTGTTTTTCTCCCGGCTCCGTTCCCGGTTCTTATCCTGCGATACTGCGTCCTTGAAATGGTTCAGCTTCTCCCGCAAGGAAACCCTGTCTTTCTTTTTCTCATTACCATAAACAAATTCTTTGAATGCCTGTGAGGTCACGTCGGCATCCCTGCCCTTGAAAAGCACCACATACTTGGGCGGCCTGGCTGTCTTGTCCTTCTTTATGGCAAAATCAACATTGTACTTTTTTGCCACACGCTCAAAAGACTTGATGTTGCCGTCCGTGACTTCGATAGACGATGCCCCCACGCCCTCGCCAATGAGCTTTTTCACAGAAGTTTTTCCATGCGTTCTCTGCGCTTTCTGCTTATGGTGGTTCAGGTACATCTTCATCGCCGCTTTCAGCACGTTAGCGTCCAGTTTTACGGCCTTAATCACAAGGGCAATCGTTTTCTGTGTTACTTCCTCCTGCATGAAGCACCTCCCTGTTATAATCATGGAAAAATCCATGTACTAAGGCGGAATCCCCCGGCAGATAATGTCATAGACAATCTTCACTTTAAAATACGCCATACCTCTCCTTCCCACTTCTGGACATCATGTCCAGAAGTTATCATTTTTCATTTAAGCAATAGATTGTGTGCAAATTGGCAAACAGCTCATTTCCCGCATACTCCACATCATCAAGCAATAATGCCTGAAACAGCACACCCCTTACACTTTCAAGCAACACAATCCTCTGCTCCGGCTCCGTAAGGTGTCCGTATTCCACCCCGTCCGAAACCACAGATTTCCTTGCTGCTTCACAATAGGTAAACAGGCCGAGGATATATTTGTTTGACATGATAAAGGCATAGGTTTCCTGCCCGTCATGTGTCATGCGGTATTTCTCCGCCTCCCCCACCGGGAGCGTAAAAACACACCGCACCGTTTCCAGGCAAAGCCCGCTTTCATAATCCGGCTGCAGCCGCTTTTTATACCGCTGCACCCTTGCGTAAATCCCCTCCCGGTCTATGACGGAATGGGTGCGCTTAAACTGCGGCTTTTTGCAGAGCATATCAATGCCAAGCCCTGGCTTGGCATTATCCATATATACGTTGTTGATTATTGTTTTCTCTGCGTACTGCCGGAATGATCTTAACCGCAACAAATAGGCGAGAACCTCGTCCAGCTTTTCCTCCGATGTAATGGACTGGAAAGGCTTGCCGCCAAACTCCAGCCTGTCAAACATAAGCGGGCAGCTCCCCTTTTTCGCTTCACGCTCCATTACCCTCCTGACATCCCGTAGTGATTCCATATCTATCTCCTTCCCGTTTCCTGGTACACTGGCCGGAAACAATAAAAAAAGGGCAGCTACAAATCTATTGACTTATAACTGCCCTCACGCTGTTCTCAATTTATCATTTTTTTAACACAGGGGTCTTCCACCCCCGTACCCCTGGAAACCTTACCGGAAATGTGATTGAAAAGATAATCACATTTCCGGCAAGGCTGAAAGCGCCACCCACCACGCTTTGGTAGGCTCATTTTATTTCTATTCCCGCTATCCCTGCGAAATGCTGCTTCCTTCCACTAAGCTCATTCTGTTTTTCTTCCGGCAACTGCCTGAAAATATCATCGTAATCAATATTCTCTATCTTCATTTCCCTCGCAAGTAAGATAAGCTGTGTATGCAGCCATTCCTCCCACAGATCATCAAACAGCGCCCTGCTGTCCGTGAATGTAAAATCATTCTCAAAGCCTGTCGGTGGTGTGTAGTATTGCAGCTTTACGAAGCCATACCTGCCGGCATCAACCACCACAACGTCCACATCTTCAAGCTCCGCAAAGGCATCCGCCACCTTCCGGCATTTTTTCTGTTCTTCGTCGGTAATATATGCTTTTTTATCCATAAGCCTTTCATCTCCTCACACCTATTTTCTACACTCCCGGCAAAATGTCAAGCCTTGCCATCCTTTCCATGAGGGCTTCATCCGGCTCAAACTCCCGCAAAAGGGAAGTGTCGGCAAAGATAAATCTCTCTTTATAATGGTTCATAATGTCCGTCAGCATCAGGAAACATTCATGGTGATAGAGAAAGCTGGCAAGGCAGAGCAGTTCGCTATCCCTCAATTCCCCTATCCTGAAATAGTTCTCAAAATCATAACGGTCTGCAAATTTACAGAAAGCCAGTTTCTCCAGCAGCAGCGCCTTTCCCCTGCTGTCCTGTTCCACATATCTTTTCCTTAGTTCCTTTTTATCCATCCTGCTGTTCTCTTTTGCTTTTTCATCTCCATTTTTAGTAACTATAACCATCTCCATTATAGGAGCATAATAAAACATATTCAATAAGGAGCTGAAAGGAAATATCGCAAATTATGATTAAATTCGACAAACTTTTCCAGACATTAAAGGAAAACGGCATCAGCCAGTACAGCCTTTATACCCGCCACGGTGTCAGCCGGTCACAGATCCAGAGATTGAAAAACAACCAGTCTGTTACCACCCACACACTGAACATGATACTGAATATCCTGGGCAGGGATTTTACCCTGAATGACATCGCTGAATTTACGCCGGATACAGAGCAGACGAAAGAATAAACTGCTCTGTTTTTTCGCTGCCTCTGGACATTTGTGTAAATCATTCTGCCAGCAGAATGATTTGAAGTCCGTTAAGTAATTCCTTTTTCCGTCCACCCGCCGCCGTACATATCGTGCTGAACCTCCTGCTGGTAGTAATGGCTCATGGTTGAGGGGGCATTGTAAAGGGCGGTGATCAGGTATGCCCTGATGTTGGTAATCTTTGTTGTGGTTTCCTTCATACAGCCCATGACATACTCCACATGGCTGCTGTTCAGCTTCAGGAAGCGGGATTTCACAAGCTCATAAGGGTAATCCTCCCCGTTGATGCGGATCGTCCTGCGCTTCACGCACACCACATCGCAGACGGTTTCATAGATTTCCTCGTACATCTCCTTTTCCCCATACTGGCCATATTTCATGTGGTGTTCATATTCCAGGTTATCACGGATCAGCGCCATATATGCGCCTGTTTCATCCATCCTATCAATCGTATCAGATTTTCCCTGTGTCCCTGTGTTATCCACATTCTCCACGGATTGATTGATAGGATTGGGATAACTCATATCGGTATAATTCTGTTCAGTATGGCTATAGTCAGTATAATTAGCGTCTGGTTTTTGAACTTCTGCAAGTTCAGTTTTTGAATTTCTTGAAGTCTGTTTTCTGAACTTCTGCAAGTCTAAATCCTGAACTTCTTGAGATTCAGTTTCTGAACTTCCAGAAGTATAATTATTGAACTTCTTGAAGTTCAGATTTTGAACTTCTGTGGTTTTATCGGCATTTGCGGCTGTTTCATCCGGCTTTTTTTCCTCCACTGCCGCAAAATTTTTCACATAAATAATATCCGGCTTGCCAAGCCCCCTGCGTTTTTTCTCTATCAGCCCAATACCATTGTCGCTGTCAAGCTCTTTTATGACTTTCACGCAGGTTGCCCTCGCACAGCCCAAATCTTCCATCATGTTATCAACAGTATAGATGATATACGCTCTGTTTTCATCGTCCAGCCACCCGTTTTTCATGGAAAGCGACATCCGGTCAAGCATCAGCCCATACAGGAGCTTAGCATCGCTGCTAAGCCCCTTAAAGCGCTCGTCCTTTATCAGCAGGCGGGGAACACGGTAAAAAGAAAACTGCTCTGCTTCTATGCCATAGTAATAATCGAATTTCAATGGCTCGCCCATTCTGCCGCCTCCTTTACCGCTTACTCTGCCATTCCTCCAAAAGCTCGATAATGATGCCCTCTATATCGTCATTGGAATAATCCTCCGGAAAATACCTGTTAATCTTATCTCCCTTAATCGTTACTTTCCTCTCTTTCGGCTTTTCCTCCGTCAGTATCAGCCTGACCATCGCCAGCGTCAGCTCGCCGCTTTTCCCATACTCTTTCAGCTTCGCCGCCTGCGCATTGGAAACCGATGCGCCCGTTTCCTGAAGAATGACTGTTACATACTGCTGCTGTTCTTCCGAGAGGAAAGAAATGTCAACCCCCTGCGCTATCCCTATCTTCTTTGCGTCCACCATGCCAAGCAGCTCATCCGAGAGCCTTGCAAGCCACACATACCTCTGCACGGTCTTTCCGCTTTCCCCTGCGGCTTCCCCCACTTCATCAAGGGTACTGCCGCCTTTGCTGCCCTGGTGCTTCATCGCTTCGTACTTCATGGCGTAAGCCTTTGCCTTTTCACTCGGTAAAATGTCCTCCCTCTGGATATTGGAATCCACCATGATAATCGTAGCTTCATCGTCCGTGTAATTCCTGACAATGACGGGCATCGTGTCAAGCCCTGCTTTTTCAGAACCCCGTTTCCTGCGGTGTCCGGCTATGATCTCATAGCCGCC
>CATLBW010000163.1 GCA_949879775.1 uncultured Lachnospiraceae bacterium | reverse complement strand
GCATCCCCCGGAGGGCTATATATCTGGCAATTATTTAATGCCAGATATATAGAATGATATACGCACTTGTGTGAATGGAAGATTTTGGATATATAATAGAATTCAATATTTTTAGGAGGAAATAAAAGATGGCTTTGAATAAGGTTTCAGTAGATGATATCAATGTAAGCGGAAAGCGCGTACTTTGCAGATGCGACTTCAACGTACCGTTAAAAGATGGCAAGATTACAGATGAGAACCGTTTGGTTGCAGCCCTGCCGACGATTAAGAAATTGATTGCAGACGGCGGCAAGGTAATCCTTTGTTCCCATCTTGGCAAGCCTAAGGGAGAGCCTAAGCCTGAATTATCCCTTGCGCCTGTGGCAGCAAGATTGACAGAGCTGTTAGGGCAGGAAGTAAAATTTGCCGCTGACCCGGAAGTGGTTGGCCCGAATGCCAAAGCAGCGGTAGAGGCGATGAAAGACGGCGAGGTTATCTTGCTTGAGAATACACGTTACAGGGTGGAAGAGACTAAGAATGGAGAGGCTTTCTCTAAGGATTTGGCTTCCCTGTGTGATATTTTTGTAAATGACGCATTTGGCACCGCCCACAGGGCGCACTGCTCTAACGTAGGGGTTTCCGAGCTGGTTGACACGGCAGCCGTTGGTTACCTGATGCAGAAAGAGATTGATTTCCTTGGCAATGCGGTAGAGAACCCGGTAAGGCCGTTTGTGGCAATCTTAGGAGGGGCAAAAGTTGCGGATAAGCTTAACGTAATTTCCAACTTATTGGAAAAATGCGATACATTGATTATCGGCGGCGGCATGGCGTATACCTTCTTAAAGGCCCAGGGCAATGAGATTGGCAAGTCCCTGGTGGATGACAGCAAGCTTGATTACTGTAAGGAAATGATTGCCAAAGCAGAGAAGCTCGGCAAGAAATTGCTGCTGCCGGTTGACTCTGCAACGATTACTGAGTTCCCGAACCCGATTGACGCTCCGGTAGATGTTGAGGTTTATGAATCTGATAAGATGCCCGCAGACCGTGAAGGGTGCGATATCGGACCTAAGACGTCAGAATTGTTTGCAGAAGCTGTGAAGTCTGCAAAGACTGTAGTATGGAATGGGCCGATGGGCGTATTTGAGAACCCGACGCTTGCAGAAGGGACCATTGCAGTTGCGAAGGCCCTGGCAGAGACAGACGCTACGACGATTATCGGCGGCGGCGATTCCGCAGCAGCAGTAAACCAGTTGGGCTTTGGCGATAAGATGAGCCACATTTCCACTGGCGGCGGCGCTTCCCTGGAATTCTTAGAGGGCAAAGAGCTTCCGGGAGTAGCGGCAGCAACAAATAAATAGACCGAAAGCAACTAGCGATTGGCAAGCCGAAGGCGCAGACAGAGCGTGTTGCGAGGTCGTTCTGAGAGATTAGCGAAAGCGAGCCGAAGGCGAAGGTTGAGGTTAGCGAACAGAACTTCCTTAGAGAAACAACTAGTGTCTTGTCTCGCTGATATTTGACAAAATCACGCAGGATATTCGTTCATTTGCAAGGCGAATTTTTGACGGCGTAGCGGTGGCTACGGCTAGAAAATTCAACGAAGCAGATGCGCGAATAGACAAGTGAGTTTGACAAATTATCAATGAGACAAGACACTAGCGATTGGCAAGTAAATGATAAATTAAGAAAAAGAGGATAAGAACATGGCAAGAAAGAAAATTATTGCAGGAAACTGGAAAATGAACAAGACTCCGAGCGAGGCAGTGGCTTTGGTGAATGAATTAAAGCCTTTAGTAGCGAACGATGAGGTTGACGTGGTATTCTGCGTACCCGCAATTGACATTATTCCGGCAATGGACGCTGCAAAGGGTTCCAATATCAACATTGGCGCAGAGAATATGTATTACGAGGAGAGCGGCGCATACACAGGGGAAATCGCTCCGAATATGCTGACAGACGCGGGCGTGAAGTATGTTATCATCGGTCATTCTGAGAGAAGGGAATATTTTGCAGAGACAGATGAGACTGTAAACAAGAAGGTCCTTAAGGCGTTTGAGCATGGCATCACACCGATTATCTGCTGTGGCGAGACATTGACGCAGAGGAAACAGGGCATCTACATCGACTGGATTCGTATGCAGATTAAAATCGCGTTCCAGGATGTGACCGCAGACCAGGCGAAGACAGCGGTTATCGCTTATGAGCCAATCTGGGCAATCGGGACCGGCGAGACGGCAACCTCCGACCAGGCAGAAGAAGTATGCGCAGCAATCCGCGCCTGCATCAAAGAGGTCTATGATGAAGCTACTGCAGAATCCATCCGCATCCAGTACGGCGGATCTGTCAATGCTGGCAATGCAGCAGAGCTTTTCTCAAAACCGGACATTGACGGCGGGCTTGTTGGCGGGGCGTCCCTCAAGGCTGACTTCGGCAAGATTGTTTGCTATAAATAGTATAGTCAACGACAAAGCTTTTTGTGCTTTGGCGTTGACTGCGCCGATTTTTGCTGCGTTTGTTGCAGAATTTCCTTGCAAAAATCGTGCGCATCCCCCGGAGTGCCTATAGGAAAGGGCAATTATTTTTGGCGTTTACTATAATTGGGGGCTTTCATAGCTTCGTATGCATCAGTAGTATTAGAGAACCTCACTTCTTGTTATGGGATATATCCATACTGGGAGTGGGGTTTTTAAAATATGGGTCATATTAAAGGTATATAAGATTTTCCTGTTATACCTTTAATAGATAGACATAAAATGATATGTCTACGAAAATGAATGGAGGTATTTATATGTTATCATTACAGGAAACAATCAGACCATCAGCGGATTTAAGGAATCATTATAGTGAGATATCAAAACAGTGCAGGGAAGATAATGCGGTAGTTATCATAACGGTGAGAGGGAGAGGGGATACGGTTTCATTAGCTTATGAGGAATATAAACGGATGAAAGCCAGAATTGAACTCTTGGAAATTCTGACCGAAGCAGAAAACGACGTAAAGAATGGAAGGGTTGCTCCGATAAGTAAGACTTTTGAAGATTTGAGAAACATACTACGGGAGGACTCAATTTGAAGTATAATATAATTCGGACGGATGTAGCTGATTCTCAAATCAGGAGTATCCTCTTGTATGTTGGGGAAAATTTGGTAATGACGTAGCGCTTCAGAAATTGAATGATTTGGAAAAAAGTATTCTTGCTCTGGCTGATAACCCTGAAATTGGAACAGAACCTAGATATCTTGTGTTAAGGAGGCAAGGATATAAAGTATTGATTCTTGAAAAAGATTTGGTCTTTTACAAGGTTAATGAAAGCCACAAAGAAGTAATCATATATGCGGTGGTAGATCAAAGGCAAGATTACTTAAGCATTATCCGTGGGTTGTAATCAAATCTTATATAATTCCCCCAAACATATCCCCAAGCCCCTATTTCCTGCGAAACTCCGTAGGCGTGCACTGGTATTTCCGCTTAAATACCCTGTTAAAATAAGAAAGGTTCTCAAATCCTGTTTCCGCGGCGATATTGACAACTGTGTCGGAAGAGGAGCCTAAAAGCCGCGCCGCCATGGTGATGCGGTAATCGTTCAAATAATCGGTAAAAGACACCCCCATGTTTGCTTTAAAAAATTTCATAAAATGTGACTGGCTAAAACCGCAGATTTGTGCGGCGTCTGCGATGGCAATTTTATCGCAGTAGTTGGTTTCTACGTGTTTTAGCAGCCCTTTCAGCCTGTCAAGGGATTTGTTGTCCCTGTGGGGGGAGCCTTTGTGGAAGGATTTGGAGAGTCCATAGAAAAAGGAGAAAAGCTGCCCCTTAATGGCGAGCTGGTATCCGGGAAGGAAGTCGCGGCAAATGGAATCTATAGCGTCAAGGCAGGATGAGAGGGCCGGGTACGAGGGCGAGCCTGGCGAGTAGAGGGTATCAGGGAGTATTTTTCCCTGCTTTAAGGGCTGGAAAAACGCTTCCGTGCAGACGTCCCCCTGCGGTGCCATTAGCATGGAGAGTTTAAATATGATATTTTCGTACTCCATAGAATGGTCAAAAAGCTGCTCAATAGAGTGGAGCTGCCCCGGCGGAACGACAATAATATCCCCTTTTGTTACATGGAAAGGGATCAGGTCTACATGGATGGAGCCGCATCCTTTTTTGATGTAAATGATTTCCATAGCATTATGCCAGTGGGCGGGTACTGCCGTAAAGTCCAGCGGGATGCTGCACAGGTAAATGTTGAAAGGGAAATTGTCATGCCCATGAGGTTTCGTTTCCTGGGAGCATTCGTATTCGTGTATGTTCATGGGTCCCTCCTTAGGTCAAGTTAGGGTAACGGATATTCTACTAGACCTAAGGCATCCTCCCAGCTTCGCAGGGTTCCTCCTTAGGTCATTTGATAGTATTGTACTACTTTTTGCTACCATACTGCAAGAAAAAAATGGTAAAAAACCATATACTATTTAATAAGAATATATCATAAAAAAAAGGGAACGCTAACATGTAAGGCATAGATGTTGTTTTGCGGGCCATCTTAGGAGATTGGAGGAAGAAATGAGCTTGAACGTAAGGGAGTTACTGGAGAAAAAATGTTGTAATAATATCGCAGCCTGTTCGGATGAGCAGCTTTATTATGGGCTGTTGGGCATTGTAAAAGATTTAGCGAAAGAGAAAGAGAGCAATAAGGGAAAAAAGAAAATCTATTATATTTCTGCGGAATTCCTGATTGGGAAATTACTGTCCAACAACCTGATTAACCTGGGGATTTATGATGAAGTGGCTAAAATGCTTGCACAGTATGGTAAGGACATTAATATGATTGAGGAAGTAGAGCCGGAGCCGTCTTTGGGAAATGGAGGACTGGGCCGTCTAGCTGCATGTTTCCTGGATTCTATGGCTACTTTGGGGCTGAATGGAGCCGGGATAGGGCTTAATTACCATTTTGGCCTCTTTTTACAGACATTTGAGGACCATTTGCAGAAAGAAAATAAGAACCCCTGGATAGAGAAAGAAAGCTGGCTGACGAAGACGGACGTAACATATCCCATCCAGTTTGGCGGGTTTACGGTACAGTCGCGGATGTACGATTTGGATGTGACCGGTTTTGATAACCGTACGAACAAATTGCATCTGTTCGACATTGAGACGGTAGATGAAAACCTGGTGCACGAGGGGATAGATTTTGATAAAGAGGATATCAAAAAGAACCTTACCCTCTTTTTATACCCGGATGACTCTGACGATGCGGGAAGGCTGCTGCGCGTGTACCAACAGTATTTCATGGTGAGCAATGCGGCGCGCCTGATTTTGGATGAGTGTGAGAAGAAGGGTTCCACGCTTTACGATTTGCCCGATTATGCAGCAATCCAGATTAATGACACACATCCGAGCATGGTAATCCCCGAATTAATCCGCCTTTTGATGGAAAAAGGAATCCGCATGGATAAGGCGATTGATATCGTGTCTAAGACCTGTGCGTATACGAACCATACAATCCTAGCGGAAGCCTTGGAAAAATGGCCGATGGATTATCTGAATAAAGTAGTCCCACAGTTGATGCCGATTATCCGTGAGCTTGATACGATTGTCAAAGAGAAATTTGATGATAAGTCCGTGGCGATTATCGATGGCGCTGGCCTCGTGCACATGGCGCATATGGATATCCATTATGGATATAGCGTGAACGGCGTGGCATACCTGCATACGGAGATTTTAAAGAAAAACGAATTAAATAACTTTTATAAAATTTATCCGCAGAAATTCAACAATAAGACGAACGGCATCACCTTCCGGCGCTGGCTGATGCACTGTAATA
>CATLBW010000162.1 GCA_949879775.1 uncultured Lachnospiraceae bacterium | reverse complement strand
CAAAAAATGGCTATGGAGATATGGTTATTATGGGCATGGAGGTTTATGAGAACACCATGCGCCAGCTCGCAGTATATAAGGAGATTGAAATGTCAGAGCGGCAAATAGAAACTGGACATGTAAGGGATGCCCGGATAGCTTTGGCTGAAATGAGGAAAAAACATGGCTTATAGTTTAAGTGTTACAGAACGCGCGGATGAACTGCTTGATCATATTTTGCATCACTTGATTTATCAGTTTAAAAACAAGCAGGCTGCTAAACATTTACTGGATGAAATAGAACATATATATAACCGTCTTGAGGAAAATCCTTTACAATTTCCTGTTTGCAGAGATACATATTTGGCAAAAAGAGGTTATCGGGAGGCTGTTACAAGGCAGATGGATTATGTTATTGTATTTAGTATTAACTTGGATGTTGTGAATATAGCCGGAATCTTTCATCAACTGGAAAATTATCAGATGAAATTGTAATAGTACGCATGGGAGGATAAGAATGGTACGAGAAGCCACAAAAGAGGATTTACAAGAAGTATTAGAATTGTATTTATTTCTTCATGAAAAATCTATCCCCGAACAGTCGGATTGTTTGTCAAATACATGGAAACAAATCTTAGAAGATGAAAATCATCACTTGATTGTAAATGAAGTTGCTGGGAAAATTGTATCTTCGTGTGTATGTATTATTATTCCCAATCTGACAAGAAATGTACGTCCATATGCTTTTTTAGAAAATGTTGTTACCCATGCAGACTTCAGAGGGCGCGGCTTAGCGTCAGAATGCCTGGAATATGCAAAGCGGATAGCAGTACGATGCAACTGCTATAAAATGATGCTGCTGACAGGAAGCAGCAAAAAAGAGGTGTTGGATTTCTATAAAAATGCGGGTTATAATAATACCGATAAGTCTGCATTTATCCAATGGCTTAATATTTGAAGGCAAGTATATTTTATCCTTATCTGTGTTTAATTATGTCTGAAATTCTAAGATATACGTTTAATTACTGGAAATAATGGAGGCATATTTTATATAGAGTATACCCTCATATAGGGCAAATTATATACTGGAATTGAAACCACCCCCTACCTTACATAATACCTGTTTTGCATTCTAATCAATGGTGTGCCATTAAATTGTAGACGGAATGGTAATAGGTGATAAATTGCTAAGGTAATTATATTGTGTCTGAAATTCTTTTATATATTAGATTACTGGCGATAAAAGGGGCCTATTTTTATGATAGGTAGGCTTATGCTTTGCTTATGAGGCTAACCACTTTGTGGGCGGCTACTCCTTTTTTATAATATAACATTTCTGAACCTGAAAATTAACTACATTGAAATAATTAAACGACATTATTCCTGCCGAATTATAAATCTGTAAACAGTAACGTCAAATTTAGTATAAAATCAACATAAACGGACATTTTATAGATAAGATAGTTTCGATTATTTTATAATAAAATGTCCGTCGCCAATGCAGCGTATGTGTCGGCATGGCGGGCAGGAAAGAGGTAAAAATGGAAACAAAGATGAACCCAAGGAAAGTGGCGGTGATTGGTTGTGGATTTGTTGGTTCCGCTACGGCGTTTGCTTTAATGCAGAGTAAATTGTTCTCCGAGATGGTACTCTTAGATGTTGATTTTGATAAAGCGGATGGGGAGGCAATGGATATTGCCCATGGAGTTCCCTTTGCCGGACAGATGAAAATTTATGCGGGAAATTATGAGGATCTTGCAGATGCGGCGATTATTATTGTGACGGCGGGGGCGAATCAGAAGCCCGATGAGACAAGGCTGGATTTGGTAAATAAGAACGTTGCCGTCTATAAAAATATTATCCCGCAAATTGTAAAACAGGGATTTGAAGGTATCCTGCTGGTTGTGTCTAACCCTGTAGATATCCTAACTTATGTGGCTGTGAAACTGAGTGGTTTTGCGGAAAACAGGGTGTTGGGTTCGGGGACCGTTCTTGATACGGCGAGGCTGAAATGCGCCCTCAGCGAACACCTGGGCGTTGATAGCCGCAACCTTCATTCTTTTATTATCGGCGAACATGGGGACAGCGAGATTGCAGCCTGGAGCAGTACGAATGTGTCAGGGATACCGCTGGACGATTTTTGCGAAATGCGCGGACATTTCAACCATGCGCAGGCGATGCGTGAGATTGCAGAAGAAGTCAAAAACAGCGCCTATGAAATTATTGAGAAAAAGGACGCCACGTATTATGGGATTGCCATGTCGGTGAAGCGTATTTGCGAGAGCATTGTCAGGGATGAGAAATCCATCCTGCCCGTGTCCGCCATTATACATGGAAATTATGGAATCGAGGGCATAGCCTTAAGTATGCCGGCGATTGTAGGGGCAAACGGGGTGGAGACACATGTGCCGATTGCGCTGAGTGATGAGGAAATAGAATCGCTTCACCATTCCGCAGAGACAATCAAGGGTATTGTATCTGAAATCAATTTATAAGCGCATGTTACATCAACGGGCAGGCATTTCACAGCAAATAGCTGAATCTACTCCTTGAAACAGCCGAAAAAATAAATAACGGTACGCGACGCTAACTATGCAAGGAGGAGAATATTGTGCAGATAAATAACGATATCGAAGTTGTCATTACGAGCTTTAACCAAAAATCTATGATTTATGAAGCAGTCCATTCTTTATGCCGCCAAACAATAAGGCCCAAGCGTATGGTTATTGTGGACGACGGATCGACAGATGAAGCGTCCATTGATATTTTGCATGAAATAGAAGCAGATGAGAAATTATCCGTCCCGGTACGCATCATCCGTCAGAAAAATAGCGGTGTTTCGGCGGCAAGAAATACAGGCATTTCTGAAACAGAGTCTCCCTTGGTAGTGGCGCTGGACGGAGATGACAGCCTGGAACCGTCCTATATTGAGGAAGTCAGTAAAATATTACATGAAAATCCTTCTATGGTTGCGGCATCCTCCTGGTTGCAGACATTTGGCGTCCTTGAAGCAGTCGTGCGGCCAAAGGGAGGGGATGTTTCATCATTTCTTGCACGTAATTGCTGCCCGGCAACGCATATGTTTCGCCGCGACGCCTGGAAACAATGCGGCGGATATGATGAGGCTATGCGCAGTGGTTTTGAGGACTGGGATTTCTTTTTGGGTATGTTGGAAGCTGTACCTGATACATATATTGGTATGGTGGAGAAACCGCTTATAAATTACCGCACTACCCCGGCTTCCTCAAATATAAAAAGTATGGAAAAACGCCTGGAGCTTATGCGTTATATTGTAGAAAAACATCGCGACGTTTATCAAGAACATGTTGTAGACGCTATCCTGGGGATGGAATCTATATCTATGTCAAGGCTGTACGGTTGGGAAAATGAAATCAATTATGCGCAATTACACGGCAAGCATGTCAGCAGCGAAGCGAAAACATTTATTGAAAACCCATCCTATGGCGACGGAGGGATGGCGGCGGCAGTTCGGATTGTATCAATGGAAAATCAAATATAGTTGTTATTTAAATTCGCAAGTTTTTATCATCAGACAGAGGCAGGAACGTTGAATTCTGCTTCTGTCTGTGTTATGTTTAAAGGAAGGTTTTGTATGCGGCATATATCAGGGATATGAAATGACGCATATGTGGAAGATGGCAAATTACTGGGCGGCAATCTGGATTGAATCCGGATTGCCGTAGAAGGATATTACAATTAGGAAGGGAAATAAAACCATGGAAGAACGGACGAACAGCACATTATTTGAAAAAGAGGCAGTTTCTTCTGCCGTTATCAAGCTATCGGTACCGACGATTATCAGTTCGCTTGTAATGGTAATTTATAACTTGGCGGACACTTATTTTGTCGGCCTGCTGGATGACCCGGTGCAGACGGCGGCGGTCACCTTTGCAGCCCCGGCGCTTCTAGCGTTCAATGCGATTAATAATCTGTTTGGCGTCGGCACATCAAGCGCTATGAGCCGGCTTCTTGGCAGGGGAGAGACAAAGAAGGTGAAAGAATGCTCTGCTTTTGGCTTTTACTGCGCCCTGCTTTGCGCGGGGGCGTTTTCCTTATTGGCATTTATATTCTTAAATCCGCTTGTCCGCCTGATGGGGGCGGATGCAGATAATTTTGCAGCCACTTTTGCATATATGAAATGGGCGGTTGCTTTCGGGGCGGTTCCCTCTATCCTTAACGTTGTGTTTGCGTATCTGGTGCGATCGGAAGGGAATTCCATGCATGCCAGCATTGGCACGATGAGCGGGTGTATTTTGAATATGGTGTTGGACCCAATTTTTATACTGCCCATAGGTTTAAATATGGGGGCGGCGGGAGCCGGGCTAGCCACGTTTTTGTCTAACTGTGCGGCATGCCTGTACTTTTTAATCCTGCTTTTTATCCGTCGGCGCCATACCTGCGTCTGTATTGATATCCGGTGTTTTTCCATTCAGAAAGCGATTGTCGCGGATATATTCGGCGTGGGCGTCCCGGCATCCATCCAGAACTTATTGAACGTAACAGGGATGACCGTGTTCAATAATTTTGCTACCGCCTACGGCTCGGAAGTAGTGGCGGCGATGGGCATTGTACAGAAGATCCAGATGGTCCCCTTGCAGATTACGTTGGGGGCGACACAGGGTATTATGCCGTTTGTCGGCTATAATTTTGCAAGTGGGAACCGAAAACGCATGAAAGAAGCGGTGATGTACCTGTTAAAGAGGACGATTTTGTTGATGTTTGTCGTGGCAGTGGCGGGCAGTTTGGCGTCCGGCAGTTTGATAGGGCTTTTTATCAAGAACCGTACGGTTGTTTCTTATGGCTCCTATTTTTTGGTCGGCTTTTTATTTGCCCTGCCGTTTGCATGTTTGGACTATACGACGGTGGGGGTGTTCCAGGCCATTGGCGCGGGAAAGAAATCTCTGTTATTTGCATTCCTGCGGAAGATTGTGCTGGAAATCCCGGCCCTGTATGTGCTGAATTATTTCTTCCCGCTCTACGGATTATCCTATTCGCAGTTTGTTGCGGAATTTGTCTTATCCATCGCTGCGGTGTGGATGCTGGCAAGAATTTTCAGAAAATTACAGAGCCAGCCAAAGACGGTTTAAGTTTATAGGAAAAATCAGATTTTTTTGGATGAATGGATGACGGAATAAAGAGGCAGAACGCAAAAAGGAAAGAAAAAAAGGAAAATTGTACAAGAGATTTAATAATTGTGCAACACATTTTAATATTTTGGTAATTCCATTTTTGGGAAAATGTGTTATACTAAAATGCGGTGAAGCTTGCCGGAACATGTTTATTTATGCTGCCGGCGAAACAACACCGGAAATAAAAGAATCATAAGGGCAGAAAATCGTTTATGGACATGTCCGTCAGGGACAGAAATCTGCGCTTATATAAATATATAGGGATGACAGGTGATGGAAAATGAACAATGATTATGACAGAGGCCGTGCATCTTCCGGCCAGGGCAGCTCAAGAAGCAGGAATTCCCGAAGCTCTGCTTCTTACGGCAGGAACGGACACAGTTCGGGGACGACAGGAAGGACAGGCAGTTCTTCCCACAGCACAGGTTCAAGAGGGAGGAGCACGAGGAGCAGCTCTTCATCTGCACACCGTTCATCGCAGGGGCGTTCAGCTTACCGCCAGAGCAGCAGCTACGGGAGAAGCGGATATAATAAAAGAAGAAATCACCGCAGGAGAAATTCTTCAAATATCTGGTGGTACAGCATAATCGTCCTGGTGGCCGTCGTTGCTGTGGTATCCGTAATCTGGGGTACTTTGGAAAAGAAAAAAAGAGATGCCGAGAAGACAACCGAATTTATCGAAGAAACCACAACGGTTCCGGAAACCGAACTG
>CATLBW010000161.1 GCA_949879775.1 uncultured Lachnospiraceae bacterium | reverse complement strand
TGGCTGCCCCCATCCTCTAAGGCATCATCCCCCTCCCCTTCTTTGCCCTTTTCCGGGGCGTTATCCTGATGCCCTTGTTCTTGATATTTCTCGATCGTGGTTGACTCCTTCTGCTTTGGCGCAGCCTTCTTGCCAGCACATCCCTGCAGCAACAATGCCAGCAGAAGGATATTAATTATAACAAGAATAAATTTTTTCATCTTTTTTCTTTTTCAGTTATTCCTTTCCATTTACTACATGGACCTTTAATAAGTTAGTATTCCCTGGGACGCTCAATGGGACGCCGGCTGTGATGACTGTGATATCACCCACGGAAACCAGCCCTGCCTGCTCCGCCATCTCCACGGCATGGGCAAACAGCTCGTCCGTATCCTCTTTCTGCTTGACTTCCAACGGCGTCACACCCCAGGAAAGGTTCAACTGCCGGCATACCTTCTTATTGATGCTGCCGCCGATAATGTTGCAGCAGGGACGGTATTTGGAAATCATGCGCGCCGTCTCCCCGGACCAGGTGACGGTGATGATTGCTGCCGCGTCCAAATCCATTGCTGTTGTGCAGGTAGCATGGGAGATAGCGTTGGTGATATCCGGGTTTTCAGACTCCCGCTGTTTAAAACGCGCCGAATAATTGATATCCTGTTCTGTACGGACGGCAATCTTTACCATCGTCTTTACCGCCTCCACGGGGTACATGCCCGCTGCCGTCTCCCCGGAAAGCATGATGGCGCTCGTCCCATCATAAATGGCATTCGCCACGTCCGTGGCCTCAGCCCTGGTTGGCCTGGGATTCTTCATCATGGAATCAAGCATCTGCGTCGCAGTAATAACCTGTTTGCCGGCATTGACTACTTTCTTGATAATCATTTTCTGGATAGAAGGCACATCCTCTAAGGGAATCTCTACGCCCATATCGCCCCTCGCGACCATAATGCCGTCTGACACCTGGATAATCTCATCAATATTCTGTACGCCCTGCATATTCTCTATCTTGGAGATAATATTGACATTGCGGCAGTTTTTCTCTGCAAAAATCTTGCGTATCTGCATGACGTCATCCGCAGTGCGCACAAAGGAAGCAGCGATAAAGTCAAAATCATTCTCAATCCCAAACACGATATCTTCATAATCCTTCTCGCTGATATAAGGCATGGACAGTTCCACATCCGGCACATTGACCCCTTTCTTATTGGAAATCATGCCGCCATTAATGACACGGCAGGAAATCTCTGTATCATCCACTTCCTCCACGTCAAGCGCAATCAGCCCGTCGTCAATGAGAATCCGCGAGCCCGGCTGCACATCCTTCACAAGATCCTTATATGTAATGGAAACCTTATCGGCATTCCCCACGATCTCTTCCGTTGTCAGCACAAACTTCTGCCCTGCCACAAGCTCGGCCTTGCCGCCCTCAAGCTCACGCAGCCGGATTTCCGGACCCTTAGTATCTAACAAGGTAGCAATCGGCAAATGCAGTTCCTCCCTCAGCTCCTGCACTTTTTTCAGCCTTTCCCCCTGTTCCTCATGGCTTCCGTGGGAAAAATTGAAACGCGCCACATTCATGCCCTCTTCCATGAGCTGCCGCAACACATCGCCACGGTCCGTCGCCGGCCCTAATGTACAAATAATTTTTGTTTTCCTAAGATTTTTCATCGCTGCCTCTCCTTCTTCTATGCATTTTATGTACACAGCGAAAACCCCTGTAATATCAAGGCTAACGACATATAAGAGGGGTTTACCTGCTGTATTTCCTATTTTATTTATGAATCACCGTGCCTGATGCCGCCGGGCTGTCTTCATCCGATACGTCAAGCTTCGTAATCAGCGCGCTGCGCACAGCTGAATTGCCGATAAACTCTACCGCCGCTTCAATCTTGGGCAGCATCGTCCCTTCTCCAAACTGCCCTTCCTCCATATACTCCCTGGCCTGCGCCACCGTCATTTCCTCCAAAGGCCGCTCATGCCCGCTGCCAAAATCCAGGCATACCCTCTCCACGCCGGTGAGGATTACCAAACGGTCCGCTTCGATTAGCTTCGCCAACCTCCCCGCTGCCAAATCCTTCTCTATCACGGCGCTTGCCCCCTTTAGCTTATTGTTCTGGGCAAGCACAGGAATCCCGCCGCCGCCGCAGGCAATGACAATCTGATCGGCGCAAAGGAGCGCACGGATGGCGTCAATCTCAATGATATCCACAGGCTGGGGAGCCGCCACAATCCTGCGATACCCCTCCCCTGTCTTCACCACATGGTTGCCTTTCTTCTCTTCCGCCTCCGCTTCTTCCTCTGTCATCACGCGCCCAATCACCTTAGACGGATGGTAAAAAGCGTCGTCATAAGGGTCCACGGACACCTGGGTGAGTATCGTGGAAACCGGCTTGTAAATCCCCCGGTTCAAAAGCTCCGTACGGATGGCATTTTGAAGGTCGTAGCCAATGTACCCCTGGCTCATCGCAGAACAGACCGACATGGGCGTTGCGGTATACTCCGGGTAAATCCGGCAGAATTCCGCCATCGCCGTATGGATCATGCCTATCTGCGGGCCATTGCTGTGGGTAATAACCACCTGATAATCATCTTTTATAAAATCAACCACCGTCTTTGCCGCCCTCTTGGTGGCAAGCTTCTGTTCCGGCAAGGTCGTCCCCAAAGCATCATGCCCTAACGCAATTACAATTTTTTTCTTCCTCATGAAAAAATCCTCCGTATACACAGGACGCCAATCCTGACATTTACGGATTGGCGCCTCAGTTTGTTCTTATACTACCACATTTTCCATGATTTTAAAAGGGATTTTTATATTAAGGCCGCAACTATCCAGCCAGCCTTCCCGGCAGGCGGCCTATGGCTTTTTTAGGCCGTGATGCTGCTTACGTTTACCCATTTTTCTTGCCTAACGTGACGGTAACCGTCTCTTCCTTCCATTCACCGTTCTCATTCTTCTGCAAAGTCACTTCTACCTGGCTGCCTGCCTCATAATACTGCATAGCATCCGCCAGCCCTTCCATAGAAGATACCTTCCTGCCATCAAATTTGGTAAGCACGTCGCCCTTATGGATTCCCGCCTGCTCTGCCGCGCTGTTCTCCGTCACCATCGTAATATAGATGCCCTCCGGCATACCAAAACTCTTTGCCAGCTCTGACGTCATATCCTGACCGGACACGCCCAGGTATGCAGACTTCGTCTCATCTACAATCTCCCTGGAAATCATATTGTTGATAATCGGCTCCGCGGTGGAAATGGGGATTGCATAGCCCATGCCCTCCACCTGGGTATCCGCGTATTTCACAGAATTGATGCCTATCACTTCACCGTTCATATTCAACAGTGCGCCGCCGCTGTTCCCAGGGTTGATTGCCGCATCCGTCTGAAGCAGGTTGTTGGTGATGGCAGCGCCTGTCATCTCATCCTGAATGGTCACTTCCCTGTCTACGGCGCTGATTACGCCAGTGGTCACTGCCTGCCCATAGCCCAGCGCATTCCCGATTGCAACCACGCTCTGGCCTACCTTAACGTCGTCTGACGCCCCTACCGTCGCAACTTTAATTTTATCCATAGTGTCGCTGGGGATGTCTTTCGTCTTGACCGAAATTACGGCAAGGTCTGTGCTCGCATCTGTGCCTTTAATCTCTGCCTGTACCTGCTGGTCGTCGATAAAGTTCACCATAAGCTGGGTAGAATTGGCAACCACATGGTTATTTGTAGCGATGTAGATTTCTTCCTCCGTCTGTCCCATGATGATCCCGCTGCCCGCACTCGATGTGTCCTGTGTGTAAGCCCTTCCGAAAAAGTCCATCTGCTGCTGCCCCATATTTGTGATCGAGACGATAGACGGCATCACATTTTCCGCGATATCAGAAACGTCTGTCACAGTTGTCGCTGTGCTCACATTGGTTGCCGAAAGGCTGCCGCCTGCCGCTTTTTGCGACGACTGTTCTGTCGTACCTGCCGTTGCCTCCTGCGCCGCCTTATTGGCAAATGTATGCCGGAACCCGAAACCTGTTCCATAAAATACGGTGCCAGACACCAAACCAAACACCAAGGCAAGGGAAGCGCATTTTACCATTGTCATGCCAAAACCGTGCTGCTTCTTGGCGCCTTTTGCTTTCTGTTTCTTCTCTTTTTTATAGAATTTCTCACGCTTGGCATCGCCTGGCTGTCCCTGGGATGAAGCTTGGGCTGTATTCCCTGCTGAATACCCCTGCCTGCCATTCCAGGCTTGTGCCTCATCGCCTGCGGGAACATTCTGCCAGCCTCCAAAGGCGTTGCTCCCATGGGCGTTCTCCTGGCTTCCCATTCCATTGCTTCCATAAGCATTCTCCTGGCTTCCTATTCCGCTGCTGCCATGGGCGTTCTCCTGGCTTCCCATTCCACTGCTTCCATAAGCGTTCTCCTGGCTTCCCATATGATTGCTTCCTTGGGCGTTCTCATAAGTCCCGGCTGTATAAACCCTCTGGGCGCTGATGTTATCCTCTTCCCTTTTCTCATAATAATTGGGGTTGCGCTCCTGGTTTTCCTGATTCACATAACTATAGGAATATACGGAACCTGCCGCCCCTGTGCTGCTTGTCGGCTCTGCGCCTGCATTCCCGGCGCTGCTTGGCGACGATGCTTCTGCATTCCCGGCGCCGCTTGGCGACGATGCCTGCGCGCTCACTGTCTCTGTCTCCATATGTCCCTGTGCATTGTTCCTATTATCTGCAAAATTATTGTCATTCCCGTTATAATTATTAAAATTGTTTTCCATAACAAATATCTCCTTTCATCGGTGCGTTCCTTGTTTCTAATAAGCAGTTTACGGAAAATATGTGATAAAACTGTGTCTAATATTTTAAAAAAAAGTGTTTTATCTTAGTGATAGTTGATATTTAAATATATAGATGGCGATTAATTATCGCCATCTGCGCCGAGCACGGCCGCTTTACGGCTCTTCATCTTTGTGCGAGTGCGCATATTATTTTTTATCTTATAGGAAAGGCACTTTCACGCGTTAGCGTGACAAGGTCTTTCCTATAAGACGAAAAAAACAGGGCGTCACCCCTTACGGGATTCCCCCCTGCCTACAATCTTAAAACATAACCCTCTCGATCCGCAAACGGCGGCCACTGAGCTTATTCCCCTTCAAAGGCCGCCCGTTTAAATCCCTTTTGCTTATCACTCCACCGTCACGGACTTCGCCAGGTTCCGCGGCTTATCCACGTCGCATCCCTTGCCCACGGAGACGTAATAGCTGAACAACTGCAAGGGGATGATAGCCAGGGAATTCGTGAACCAGCGGTTAGTCTGCGGGATATAAATGACATAGTCCGCAGCTTTTTCAATCTCCGTATTCCCGGTATTCGTCACGGCAAGCACAAAAGCCCCACGGCTTTTCAGCTCCACGATATTACTGATAGTCTTCTTATACAAATCTTCCTGTGTCAGCACAGAAGCAACCAACGTCCCTTCTTCTATCAGGGAAATTGTGCCATGCTTTAATTCCCCTGCCGCATATGCCTCCGAATGGATATAAGAAATTTCCTTAAGCTTTAAAGAGCCCTCCAGGGAAATGGCATAGTCAATGCCGCGTCCCACGAAAAACACGTCTTTCGCTGAAATATAACGGTTGGCAAAATGCTGGATTTTCCCTTTATTGCTTAAGAGCATCTCAATCTGCTCCGGCAGCTTCTGTAAATCCTTAAGGTAAGAGGCTACCTCCTGCTGCGTTGCCTCGCCCCTCACCTGGGCAAATTTAATGGCAAGCAGGTATTCCGCAATGAGCTGCGCGCTGTACGCCTTGGTGGTCGCCACGGCAATCTCCGGCCCTGCCCAGGTATACATCACCTTATCCGCTTCCCTGGCAATGGAGCTGCCCACGACATTAACAATGCCAAGCGTCTTAACG
>CATLBW010000160.1 GCA_949879775.1 uncultured Lachnospiraceae bacterium | reverse complement strand
GCGCCATCCCATATTTTAACGAGCGGAATATGGTTATTTCGCAAGGAAGGGGATTGGCGGCGGAAGATATGGGGGCCTGTGTTGTGAGCGAACATTTCCTGGAAGAATATGGGCTGGGCATAGGTGACAGGATAAACATAAAGTTTGGCGACAAGCTGTTCCATCAAAATGCCGTGTGTGGCGCAACGGCAGATAACGAAGAAGAACTTTCTGATTTTGTCGATGGCGCAGAGCTTGAAATTGTTGGCGCATACCGGTTTACGGATGATGCAAATATGCGTTTGTCAGAATTTAAATGGGCTTATTCATCAAGCACGGTATTTGTACCGAAATCGCTCCTGCCGGTAGAAATTCCCCCTGATTATGAATTTTCCCCGGGAGAGTTCAGTATCATTGCCGAGGATGCCCTTGATATTGAAACGTTCAGGGAGAACGCTGAGTTGTTCGCGGCCGAGATGAATCTGGCGCTGAGGTTTTCGGACGGAGGGTGGCTTGGTGTAAAAGACAGTTTTGAGATAGGTTTTTTTGCTTCGCTTTTGACGACAGTGTTGTATGGCGTCGGGGCAGCGCTGGCGCTGTTTTTGGCAGTGTGCCTCTATATTAAGAGAAACAAAAACGCTTATGCAATTATGCGGACACTGGGCGTACCTGCATCAAAGGCGCGTAATGCGGTTGTGCTGCCGCTTGCTGCGTTATTCGTGCCTGCTATGGTAATTGGCGGACTGGCTGGAATTTTCTATACCATGGAAACAGCGGCGGAATCGCTTGGAACTATGACCGCCGATGCGCCAGCCGCTTATATAATGGACACATCTGTTTCCGTTTGGATGGTTATCCTGTGTTTTTGTTTGGAGCTAGGGTTTATGTTGGCAGTTACTGTTTTCTTTCTGGGGAGGATCGGAAAAATACCTCCGTTAGAGTTGCTGCAGGAAGGCACGGGGAAGAATGGCTTTGGCAAGAAACGTAACCGGAAATGGGCAGGATGGGAAATAGCAGGTCCTTCCACGAATGCTGGGCCGCCCGTGCCGGTAAGGCTTGACTTGGCAAAGGTTTCCGCTGCTGGAAAGATGGCTGGGGGCAGGAGATACTATGCTTTTGGGCAGATGGCTGCCTATAGTTTCCGTCATATGCGGCGCGGCATTGGGAAAACGATGGTATCGTTTGCCATTATGGTTTTGCTGGCGTCCGGGATTGGGATGTTTGGACTGACAAGGCTTGCCTATGAGGATGCTTTTAGGGAAATTGATGTGAAGGGCAGGGCGTTGGAGTTTTCTTCATCTTCCATATTGGAGATGTGCGGCTTAGGCTTAATGGATGGGTTGTATTGTCATGGTGGGTTTACTGTGCGCACGAATGGGCATGGGTCCCATACACAAATGACATTTACAAACGATATTGACCGTTATCTGGAGAATAGGGGTAAGGTTACCTATGCCCAAGGGTATCATAGCTCTGCATTAGGTCGTGATGACGCGGTATGCCTGATTGGAAGCGGGCTTGCAGAAACGCTTGGCGTCCGTCCGGGTGACGAAATTGCCTTGATATCTGACAGTTTTTACTCCACTATTGAAGAAATGTATAACAACAATGAAGTGATTTTAAACGCCGTGGCAAATGGAGAGCAAAGCCTTGAATTGGCAGTGGAACAGCGGACAACTGTTTATCAGGTTATAGGAATGATAGAATCAGATGATGCAGAGGTGGACAGCAGTATTTTTGCGGGGATAAACAGTGTTATGGAAAGTGTCTATGGACAGCCGTTTCCATGCAGTTTCTGCGAATTTACACTTTCTGATAATGAAAGGCTGGACGAGCTGGACAGTCTGCTGTCAGAACAGAAAACAAGCGGGGAGAGGTATGCGCCGATGGCGTCTTACCATATTGATGCGGAAAGGCTTAAAAATATGGAGCGGATCTGCATCCTGCTGGAATCACTTTTTCCCATTGCCGTAACTGCTGCTGTGGCGGTTGGTTTATTTGCTTCTGGCCTTGTTATCCTGCAATTAGCCAGGGAAGCGGCATTCTTACGCATTCTCGGCGTTACGAAGAAACGCGCCCGCTGCATGTTGATGTTAGAGCAGGTTTTTCTGAGCGTGGCAGGGATTCTTTTTGTGGCGTGTTGCCTGGCGTTGTACAACCCCGGGCTTTTTACAAGGAGTGCAGGGACGCTTGCTTTTTGCTATGCATTATACTTTTTAGGATGTCTTAGTGGGGCGGCGATGGCGGCTATACGTATAACAAGGGGCAGGGTGTTGGAACTTTTAATGATGGATATTTACTGAAATGGAGATATCTGTTATAATTCACTGGAAATAGGTTATCATGTGGTTGTGGAGCAGTTGTATGGAAAGGAAATTGTTTTATGGAAATAATAAAAACCCCGGTAATTGCTAAAAATGCCTTTATCGCCCCTGGCGCCATTGTCCGAGGGGACGTCACGTTGAAGGAAGACGTGAGTGTTTGGTTCCATGCCGTCATCCGCGCCGAGGCTGGTTCCGTGGTAATCGGCAGCAGCGCCAATATCCAGGACGGCGTTGTTATCCACGTGGATCAGGGCGCGGACGTTACGATCGGAAATTATGTGACCGTTGGGCATAACGCCACCGTACATGGCTGTGTGGTGGGGGACAATACGCTTATCGGCATGGGGGCGATTATCATGAACCATGCCGTCATTGGCAAGAACTGTATCGTTGCCGCAGGAGCGTTGGTGACGCAGAATACGGTAATCCCCGATAATTCCCTGGTGATGGGAAATCCTGCCAGGATAAAACGCAAGGTCACGGCAGAAGAGATTTCCCACAACCGGGAAAATGCAGCCCATTATGCAGCGGAGGCGAAAGTTTATGCACAGGCGGAGGCGGCAGCGCTGCCATAGCTGGTTACGTTAGTTTCGTTATGCTGGCATATCATTTATCTGAAGGGCAGGGGGCGGGGATTATAGCCAACGACAATTATTTTTGTCATTGGCTATAGAGTTTTCCCTGCTGCCTCAGATATGCCAGGAACCCCTGGCAGCCTGCCAGCACGTCTTCATACGTTTTCTCAAAGTCCCCGGTGTACCAAGGGTCGGCGACATCCCTGGGGTGGTCCGTGTAATCCAATAGAAGGCTGACTTTCTTCTCGTAATCCTTCCCTGCCATTCGCACCATATTCCGGTAATTCCAGCTATCCATGCCGATGATATAATCGTATTCCTGGTAATCGCTGCGCTTCATTTGCACCGCATATTTACCGGAAGTGGAAATCCCGACCTGCGCTAACTTGCTCCTGGTTCCGTGGTGCACCGGGTTGCCGATTTCTTCGGTGCTGGTCGCTGCGCTGGCGATATAAAATTCGCTGGCAATCCCTTCTTTTTGTACCATGTCTTTTAAAACAAATTCTGCCATTGGGGAACGGCAGATGTTGCCGTGGCAGATAAATAATATTTTAATCATATCTTTTATATCCCTTCATAAGCCTTCAAACCTTGATATTTCAAGCTTTCTGGCACTTTTTTTATTTTTGGCTTTTTACCCTTAATCTGCGTAATTCGTTATAAATCTACGTAAATTTACGGGCAAATGGTGTAGTAATTGGTGTAGTGATTTGATTCATTTTCAACTGTAAATTAACAGAAGAAATGCGAATCAGAAAATAATCAACTGGATTTTTTTCACATACTCTTTTAGCAAATAACCGAACTGCTTTCGGTGTTATACCCTTATTTCTTTTACTTTCCAACAAATCAATACCGATTTCCGGCATATTACTATCCGAATGCTGCAATTCTATACTTCCGCAATAATCTCCATTTGTTGTAAACAAGGAAAAAACACTTTCTGAATGATTTAATGTTTGTTCCCACATCATATCTTTTAATAAGGGATTCAAATATAGTGATGTTTCCCCATTTAACTGTCTGTGTAATTCTACATAATCTATTCTATCCTTATCAGATATCACGCATATTATGAATTCGCTGTCTGAAGCAAAAATTTCTCTTTCTGCCATCCCAATCACCTCTTTCTCCGTGAATCCAGAGCCATTCCAAACAAATAATTTATTTTAATGTATATTCTCGTCTCTGGTCGCAATATACTTCTGGTTTTTACTCTTAGGTTTATCTGGGATTGTCATCTTAAGTTTCCCTTTATTCAATAAGGAGTCCACTTCAGGTTTTATACTCTTTATCGTTCTGTATCCCATAAGAGTTGCAATTTCCTGTTTACTCTTTTCTTCTTTGCATATACGAAGTATCTGCTTTTCTTTATCTGTCAAAGCCTTGTCTTGGGTATTATCTTGGGTATCATCTTGGGTATTCTTATTGTATGAACTCCGAAACAGAACCATAATATCTTCTCTTTTCACTTTATATTCCGGAATATCATTTCCTGCCAAAATGCAGCTGTCTTTGATTTTTTGAATTCCGCGTCCCCATGCTTCAACAAATCCAGCCCGGAAAAACGTATTGGCAATCAGCGGATTATATGGCCTGGATTTATGCGATCCCATTAAATCATCAACTGTCCAATCGTCAGGAAATACACAATCATTCGCAATCATAATCTGATTATCATAAACTCGGATTTGAATCGGAACCAGAGTCGCATAATTTTTATGGGAAATTGCATTTAAGACAGCTTCCCTTATTGCCTCTTTTGGATAAGGGTATGTTTCCACTCTGGTAATATTTTGATAAGAAATGATTCCTTTCAAATATTTTGTATAAATCAAATCCACGACACTGTTTGCCTGCGATAGCAAAGAGCCATGCACTTCATCCTGATACAAAATATCAGATTCTGATTGAAAATAGGCAATCTTAACATAAGAGCCAGGAATCCATTTCTCTGGGTTGTGATGAAACAGCAGAATCGCCGCCCTGGTAAGCAAGCCTTCATTGATAAGATTTAAGCGGTCAAGTAACTGCTCATTGGTGACTTGAATATCCGGTTCGTCCATCCTTTTGCTTTTTACAGCTTGTTCCCTGAAAATATCAAAACTGTCATTGCGTAAATCTTTTATTGCCGCCCCTTGTATGGGCACGCTGTCCCATGTTATTCCTGTCTGTTTCAAAAGGAACTAATTTAGCACCTGTCCTTTCAGCAATTGCTTTGTGCTGCCGCTGCGATAATGATACTCACCTCTATAATTCACCGGATAAGTATTGGGATTGACACAAATTTCAATATAATCTTTCCCCTCCTCTGTCAGCAAATTCACATCAACAATAATTCCAAGAACATCTCTTACCTTGTTTGGAATATCTTCCATAAGTTTTTTACTGCCCTTAACCCCAATGACCGTTCCATCATCATTTGTACCAATATAAATTTTTCCGCCTTGTGCATTGGCAAATCCGCATATCCATTTCAGATATTCGTCATGCCATGATTCTTTCCATTCAACATTTTGGCTTTCTGCCATAAATGCACCTCCAATTCATATCATACCAAAATTTTATGAATAATACTATATTTTCAAAAATTTATGTTGAATTTTCTGTTTGTCATCTCAAGGCTCTTTCAAAAATGGTGTAGTAGTGGTATAGCAAGCGCCTTTTCATGCCGCAAAAACATTGATTTTGCAAGCTTTTTCGGAACATTTCAAGATGTTGCCGTGGCAGATAAATAATATTTTTATCATAGTTGCAAAACTCCTTGATTGATAGGCTTTTTCGTGTTCAATGATTTATCCCTGCAAGTGATAATTTTTTCACTTCCTGTTCAAATTCCTGTTCTGTATCTACAAAACGGTATGGTTCATATTCTCCGTATGCGGAAGGTCGGCTGATTGTGACTAACTGGACATCCTCTGTGCCTATTTCTGCAATCAGCATTCTTTTAAAATCTGCCAAATGCCGGCCGTGGGTAGTTTGTAATGCGATACAGCCCACATCATTAAATTTCTTTGCTATCAGATAACACATGGATTTGCACCTCCACAAACTCTTTTTCTGTCCTGATTTTACCATCTTCATATGTTTTTCGCAAGATACAGACGATTTTATTACTGTAATTACGTTTATATACGTTACTGTTCACTTCGCAATGTCATTAAGTTAGTACCGGCAACATAGGGTATGCTATGGAAAAAATGACAAAAGCAGGATGCCTGGCTTCCCACATAGGCTAATGTTGCGGTCACAGACACATTTGGGACATGCCAAATAG
>CATLBW010000159.1 GCA_949879775.1 uncultured Lachnospiraceae bacterium | reverse complement strand
GCAGCCAAAGTTATGGGACGCCCCTTGGTGGAAGACGCAAGGGCGAGGAAAGAAATTGAAGAGTTCATGGCAAAACGCAGCCGGGACGTCACCAAGAATAACTGGAAGCAGGCGCTTGTGCCCCAGGGCAGCATCGTGTTATATAACCCTAACGGCACAGCCCCTGGAATCATTATGGAAGAGGATGGGCAGCGCATCATCCTCCTGCCCGGGCCCCCAAACGAACTGGAGCCTATGTTTGAGGAACAGGTATACCCTTACCTGCATGGAATCCAGCCGGAAACTATCTGCTCTAAGATGGTGAAATTGTGCGGCATCGGGGAGAGCTTGGCGGAGACGAAGATATTGGATTTGATTGAGGGGCAGTCGAACCCCACCGTTGCGCCCTACGCTAAGACCGGGGAAGTGCACTTAAGGCTCACGGCAAAAGCCGCAAGCGAGGCGGAAGCATACCAAATGATTGCTCCCATAGAAGATGAATTGAAACACCGTTTCGGCGACTTGATTTACACCGATGAACCCAATGTGACGCTTGAGATGGCAGTGTATAAGCTTTTAAAGGCCAAGGACCTCACAGTGACGACTGCCGAATCCTGTACCGGCGGGCTGCTTGCCGGCAGGCTCATCAATGTGCCGGGCATTTCGGAATACCTTAAGGAGGGCTATGTCACTTACTCTAATGAGGCAAAGGAGAAACTTTTGGGCGTCCCCGCGGGCATTTTGCAGCAGTATGGCGCAGTCAGCCCGCAGACAGCAGAGGCGATGGCTAAGGGCGGCGCCAAAGCGGCAGGGGCGGACCTATGCATTGCTGTCACAGGTGTCGCCGGGCCCGATGGCGGTACAGAGGACAAGCCGGTAGGGCTTGTGTACATGAGCTGTTACTGCCAGGGGAAATTTTACACAGAGAAGAACCTGTATAGCGGAAGCCGCAGCAAAATACGTGAATACTCTGTGGCGAGCGCGCTGACTTTGCTGCGGCAGGCGATACTTGATAGATAAAGGCTGCATACTTGTAACAGTCCAGCACACGCCATTTGCAAAGGAGCCTATGGCATGGAGGGCGTGGTTAGGAGGTGACCACCATGCGCATCATCGCAGGAACGGCAAGGAGCTTGCCGCTGAAGACAATCCCAGGCTCGGACACAAGGCCCACCACGGACAGGGTGAAGGAGACTTTGTTTAATATCATCAACCCCTTGCTGCCGGACTGCCATTTCCTTGATTTATTTGCAGGGAGCGGGCAGATTGGCTTAGAGGCGGTGAGCCGCGGGGCAAAAAAATCAGTGTTTGTGGAGAATCAGAAAAAAGCCGCCGCATGTATTAAAGAAAATATTGCGTTCACTAAATTTACGGGAAGCTGTACCCTGCTTGTCAGGGATGTGCTATCCGCCATCCACTGGATGGAAGGGCAGGAAGATTTCGATATCGTATTTATGGACCCTCCTTACGGACAGGGTTTAGAGAAGGATGCGCTTAAGGCATTGTCCACGTCAGGCATTATCCATGAAGGTTCCTTGGTTATCGTGGAGGCTTCCCGCAGCGAGGATTTGTCGTATGCTGTGGATATGGGCTACGAAATTACGAGAGAGAAAGCATATAAAACCAATCAACATGTTTTTTTACGGTTTACCAGATAAGCCGGGATGAGGGCAGCATATGAAAAGAGCAATTTACCCGGGCAGTTTTGACCCGGTGACTTTTGGGCATATAGATATGATTGAGCGTTCCGCGAAAATCGTCGACGAGCTGGTAGTGGCAATTTTGAACAATAGTGCAAAAAATCCATTGTTTTCTGTGGAAGAACGTGTTAGTATGTTAAAGGAAACAGCCGGCCATGTCCCCAATGTAAAGATAACGTGTTTTGATGGGCTTTTGATTGATTACGCCCGGGAAATTGAGGCTTCCATTATTATAAGGGGACTTCGTGCCGTGACGGATTTTGAATATGAGCTGCAAATTGCTCAGACCAATCGGATTGTCAACTCAGGCATAGACACTGTGTTTTTAACTACCAGCCTAGAATATGCCTATTTGAGTTCTACCATCGTCAAGGAGGTTGCCTCTTACGGAGGGGATATCTCCCATTTTGTACCAAAGCAGTTGATACCGCAAATTTATGAAAAATATATAGGTTAGGAGCAATGTGTATGAGCAGCAAAATCGAACAGGCAATTGATGAAATTGAAGACTTCATTGAAAACTGTAAGTTTCAGCCGTTTTCTAACACGAAAATCATCGTAGACAAAGAAGAACTTGAAAACTTATTGGCGGAACTCAGGCACAGGACGCCGGATGAGATTAAGCGTTACCAAAAGATGCTCGGGAATAAGGAGGCGATCCTTGCGGATGCCAAGGCGAAAGCAGAAGCTATTATTGCGAAAGCTGAGGTACATACCACGGAGTTAATCAGCGAGCACCAGATTATGCAAAGGGCGTACGCACAGGCGGACGACGTCGTGCGGATTGCCAGCGGCCAGGCGCAGGAAATCTTAGATAACGCCACGAATGACGCCAACAATATACGCATGGGAGCCATCCAATACACGGACGACATGCTCAACAGCATAGAAGAGATTATTGTAACGGCTATAGAGACAACAGGCGCCAGGACGGACAGCCTCCTTGGCGCTTTACAGGCATGTTATGATAAGGTAAGCGCGAACCGCAGGGAATTAGCCCCGGCGGAGATGGAGGCTGCCCAGAGCCAGGAATCGCAGCAGCCTGACCCGGCAGGCAAAGAGGAAGCCCCGGAAATTAAGCTGACCGATATTAATTAGCAGCCTGCCATGTGTGCCTTTGGGGCTTGCCAGCCAGCGTCACTGGGCCATTCCTTTTGTTAAGAGAAGCGCTAAGCCAAAGGATATAGCTGTCCCTGCTAGTTTCATCTGCAAATATGGGAGCATCGATAATTTACTGTCCTTGACCATGGAGGCAGTCTGAGCGAATCCGGATAGCCCGCCAAACGCAGTAAATGACACCATCAACGGGTAAGCAAGCGTAAAATCCAGCCCCTGCCTGGCTGTGTAGGAGATGCCATTGGTAATTTCGGTAAATCCAATCAGCAGGCATTTTATTAACGGGTCGGATATGGGAAGCATTGTCGTCATCTGTGCCAGGATGGCAAAGAGGATGATATATCCCCCCAGCTTTGCCAGTGTTTCAAAACCGTTCATAATACCGGCGTCTATGAGCTGAAGGTTCATGGATGCCGCTTTTTTTGGGACGCTGCCCGAAGGCGCCTTAAAATGCCGGTTGCGGTTCCAAACCATATAAAGCGCAAGCGGAGGGACATACAGTATGAGATAAGTGGCAAGGCGAAGCTCCGGGCGATTAAGGCTTTGGGCAAGGATAAAGCTGCCAACGAACATAGGGCTGATATTATTGCAGGCGCAAAACAGCCGCTGCCCTTCTTCGCGGCTCATTTTCCCAGACTGCACCAGGTCGGCGGTGATTTTGCTTCCCATAGGGAAGCCGAACAGCAAACCGGCAATCAACGGGTAAAGCCCGGCGCTGCTGATTGGGAAGATTTTACCCAGGAGGCGGTGCGCGGCGCTTGCGCAGCTATCGAGAATCCCGGAATGTATCAGTATGTAGGAGAGAATGGAAAATGGCAGCAACGTAGGCAGCATATTTTCATACCAGAGGTTCAGGCCAATGGAAGCGGCTCCCACGGATTCCCCTGGAAAAGCAAGAATATAAAACAAAAATCCAACTAAAATAATAATGTACATGATTTTTTTCATAGTTTATTCTATGAGCCAATCACATAAATATACCAATGGAGGAGAGCAATCATGAGAGTATGTGAACAACTACAGCCCAGGAAGGTATTTGCCTATTTTGAGGATATCTGCCAGATTCCCCACGGTTCCCGCAACACCAAGGCAATCAGCGACTACTGCGTATCGTTTGCCAAAGGCCATAACCTTAAGTATATCCAGGATGAGGATAACAATGTAATTATTTTTAAAGAGGGGTCCGCAGGTTATGAATCATCTGAACCAATCATCATCCAGGGGCACCTGGATATGGTCTGCGAAAAGGAAAGCGGCACGGACATCGACTTTGAGAAAGACGGCCTGCGGCTATATGTGGATGGGGATTTCCTTAAAGCGGAGGGGACTACGCTTGGCGGCGATGACGGAATTGCGGTTGCCTATGCGCTTGCCATCTTAGACGACGATTCGCTGGAGCATCCGCCCCTGGAAATTGTCTTTACCGTAGACGAAGAGATTGGTATGCTTGGCGCTGAGTCGATGGACCTTTCCATGTTAAAAGGAAGGAAGCTTTTAAATATTGATTCTGATGAAGAGGGCATTTTCCTGACAAGCTGCGCCGGTGGGTTACAGGCGGAATGCAAACTTGCGGTTTCCCGCGTCGAAGCAAAGGGCGTCCGCTATGAGCTTAAAATAGGCGGGCTGCAAGGAGGGCATTCCGGCAGCGAGATTAACAAGGAGCGCGCGAACGCCATCTGGGTCTTGGGCAGGGCGTTGGATTCCCTGGGGAAAGACACTCCCTTTGCGATCGAAAGCATGGAGGGCGGATTAAAAGATAATGCCATCCCCCGCGAAGCCAGCGCGGTCATTGTATTGGAGCCAAAGGGCGCAGGAGAGGATTTATGCAGCAAAGCGCAGGCTTTAGGGCAGGAACTGCAGAAGGAATTTGCGTCTTCGGACCCAGGTATCACCTTATCCTGCCAGAAACTGCAGGAGGGGAAAAGCCTTGTCCTGCATGGCTCGTCGGCCTCTAAAATTTTATTTTTCCTGCGCATGATGCCTAACGGCATCCAGAATATGAGCATGGACATTGAAGGGCTGGTGGAAACGTCCTTAAATGCCGGGATTATGCGGCTTAGCGAAGACACGTTTTCCGTTTGCTTTGCCGTGCGCAGCAGCGTTACCAGCAGAAAATGGGAAGTTGCGGACCGCCTTACCTTCCTTACGGAATTCCTGGGCGGTGAGATTGCTATCAGCGGCGACTATCCGGCATGGGAGTACAAGGCGGATTCCGTTATGCGCGAGAGGATGGCACAGACATACCGGGATTTATTTGGCGAGGAGCCTAAGATTGAGGCCATCCATGCTGGCCTGGAATGCGGGCTGTTCTCCGGCAAATTGGCAGGGCTTGACTGCATTTCCTTTGGACCAAATAATTTCGACATCCATACGCCCAAGGAACGGCTGAGCATATCCTCCGCCGAGAAGATCTGGAGATTGTTAGTAGAATTCCTCAAACGGATGAAATAACGCTTAGCATCCGTTTTGCCAGCCAGCCTGCGGCTTGCCTAAGGGGAGGCCCGGACTGATACAAATTTATAGTAAAACCAGCAAAAAGGGGCCTATGAAGTATTTAAAAAAGGTAGTAATCCATGTATTGACCCTTACCGCGCTGCTGTTGTGCATCAGCTTACTCACTGTCCGCATACAGCAGGCTGCAAAGATTGCCAACCTTTTCGTGGCAGAAGATACGAAGGAGCTTTTGCGATGCCAGCAAGTCCCAGCGGACGTATATGAGATGGCTGTGGAATATGGGGAGCAGTCGGGATTTTCCGCATATGAATACCTGGCTGCCGCAATCCTTACAGAAAACGCCGAACAGGGGGTATTGGAGGAATATTTAAGCCTTTTAAAGCAGTATTACCCGAAAAAGCTTCAGGAAATCCTGAAAATTGAGCTTGCTGTTTGGGAGGATTTAAAATATTTTCCGGTTCCCTTATGCGAAACGGATGGTGCGCTGACGACCTCCTATGAGAATTCCTGGAAATTTGAGCGCAGCTTTGGCGGGGAGCGACAGCATGAAGGGACGGATATCATGGCTGCTGTCAATGAACGCGGACGTTATCCCATTGTCAGCATGACGGACGGCACGGTGGAGAAGGTTGGCTGGCTTAAGCTGGGAGGCTACCGCATCGGCGTCCGCTCCCCAAGCGGCGGTTACTATTATTATGCCCATCTGTATGATTACGCCAAAGATTTCAAGGAAGGCGACGAGGTAAAGGCCGGGGAACTATTGGGCTTTATGGGAGACAGCGGCTATGGGGAGGAAGGGACCACGGGGCAGTTTGCCGTCCATCTGCACGTGGGCATCTATGTGGATGATGAGAACGGCGAGGAAATGAGCCTCAATCCCTATTGGGCGTTAAAATGGCTCGAGCCCCAGCGGCTGTATTTCCGTGAACAACTTGTTAAGTGAG
>CATLBW010000158.1 GCA_949879775.1 uncultured Lachnospiraceae bacterium | reverse complement strand
GGAAGCTGGAAGCACAGGATCATTAGACACACCAGAAGAGGAAGATGACAATTCGCTAGCATTGGAAGCGCCGGAAGAGGTATTGGATGTTATAGTGCCGGAGGAAGTAACGGCAAAGGACAGCATTGCCACAGTGGCGGTGTCGGCGCTGGAAAGTTATGCGAGGATACCGCAGCGGCCGGCAGGGGAAAACACTATTATAGAGGCAGTACCGACGCTGGAAAGCTGCGCAATGGCGCTGGAAGGAGAGCTGTCAGAGGATAGCGCTGGCAAAGAGGTGGTATCGGCGTTGGAGAGTTATGCGAGAGCGCCGGAAAGAATAGAGGAAGAGGAAAGCGTTGACGAAGAGCCGATGTCGGAAGAGGATAAGCGGGAAGGTTATCTGGATCAATTATTAAAGGAAATGGAATAATGTTCGATATTCAGGAAGAATTGAAGAAGCTCCCCCAGAAACCGGGGGTGTATATCATGCACGACGCAAACGATGTGATTATCTATATCGGCAAGGCTATCAGCCTCAGGAACCGTGTGCGCCAGTATTTTCGCCCCAGCCACAATGAGGGGTTGAAAAAGGAGCAGATGGTTCGGCAGATTGCCAGGTTTGAGTATATTATCACAGATTCTGAGCTGGAGGCATTAATTCTGGAATGCAACCTGATTAAGGAGCACAAACCCAAATATAATACCATGCTGCGGGATGATAAATCATACCCCTATATCAGAGTGACGCTGGGAGAGGATTTTCCCAGAGTCCTCTTTTCACGTCAGATGAAAAAAGATAAATCCCGGTATTTTGGTCCTTATACCAGCGGCGGGGCAGTTAAAGATACGATTGACTTGATTGGCAAGCTTTATTCACTTAAGACTTGCAATCGGGTTTTGCCCAGGGATATCGGGAAGGAACGTCCCTGCTTGAATTACCATATCCATCAATGTATGGCCCCTTGCCAGGGAAAGGTCAGCCGTGAGGAGTATCGAAAGCAAATCGATAAGGTGATTGAATTCCTTAACGGTAATTATCAGCCGATTTTAAAAGAATTGGAAGAGAAAATGCAGGCAGCTTCGGATGACATGGATTTTGAGAAAGCAATTGAATACAGGGAATTGATAAAAGCAGTAAAGCAAGTTGCCCAAAAGCAGAAAATTACCAGTTCAGACGGTGAAGATAAGGATATTATTGCCATGGCGTCAGACAGCGAGGATGCGGTGGTGCAGGTATTTTTTATCCGGGATGGCAAACTCATTGGCAGGGACCATTTTCATGTAAATATAGGCAGTGAAGATACCAGGCCGCAGATTCTTGCCACCTTTATCAAGCAGTTTTATGCAGGCACGCCGTTTATCCCCAGGGAGCTTATGCTTCAGGAAGAGATAGCGGAAGCCGGGGTAATTGAAGAATGGCTGGGGCAAAAGCGCGGGCAAAGGGTTTATATCCGCGTGCCGAAAAAGGGCGCCAAGGAGAAATTGGTAGAGCTGGCGGCACAAAACGCCCATATGGTGTTGTCCCAGGATAAGGAAAAGCTAAAACGCGAAGAAGGAAGGACCATCGGGGCGCTTAAGGAGATAGGGAGCCTGATAGGGCTTGAGGAGCTTAAACGTGTGGAAGCATATGACATCTCCAATATCAGCGGTTTTGAGGCGGTTGGCTCCATGGTAGTCTATGAGAAAGGAAAACCGAAAAAGAGCGACTACCGGAAATTCAAGCTTCGCACAGTAACAGGGCCGGATGATTATGGCTCTATGTATGAGGTGCTGACCCGTCGGTTTTCACATGGGATGCGCGAACAGGAGGATTTAAAAGAGCAGCAGATAGACAATGCATATGGCAGCTTTACGCGCTTTCCGGATTTGATTATGATGGACGGTGGGAAAGGGCAGGTCAATGTGGCTTTGCGGGCGCTGGAAGAGTTGGGGCTTAAAATTCCGGTCTGTGGGATGGTAAAAGATGATAATCACAGGACGCGTGGGTTATACTACCATAACAGGGAGATTCCCATTGACCGCCAAAGTGAAGGTTTTAAGCTGATTACACGTATCCAGGATGAGGCGCACCGTTTTGCCATAGAGTACCACCGCTCCCTGCGCAGCAAGGAACAGGTCCATTCTATCCTCGATGATATCCCGGGCATTGGGGCCGCCAGGCGTAAATCGTTGATGAAAGCGTTTCAGTCACTAGATGCAATCCGCGAGGCGAATGTGGAGGAATTGGCGTCCCTTCCCGCCATGAACCAGCGGTCGGCACAGTCGGTTTATGAATATTTCCATAGCCCGGCTGTTGATAGCGGCGACGTTGTATGTTAAGATGTCCATGAAAGCAATGGGCAGCGCCGGAGGCTTTCGGGTGAGGCGCTGCAGAATACAGGAGGCTCCCTAAGCCAGAGAAAGGAAGATGCAGATGTATAATGGGAATGGAGTAAGCGTAAGTAAGATAGTGGAGAAAATGAATTTGAAAGTCTTGAATCCCCAGGTGGATATCAAGAAGCGCAAGGTCACGACCACAGAAGTAAACCGTCCGGCATTGCAGTTGGCGGGATATTTTGATTACTTTGAGAAAAGCCGGGTTGAGATTGTCGGCATGGTGGAACACACTTATATGCAGAAGTTGGAAGAGAACGAGAAATTAAATATTTATAAGACGTTCTTCGCCCATAATGTCCCCTGTGTGATTTTCAGCCGTAACCTGCAGCCGGATGCAGATTTGCTGCGAATCGCCACTGAGTATAATACGCCGGTATTGTCCACAGACTATGGGACGTCTGAATTTATGGCCGAGCTGATTTACTATCTGGGCGAGGCGCTTGCCCCCTGCATCTCCATCCATGGCGTATTGGTGGACGTATATGGCGAAGGGCTCCTGATTATGGGGGAGAGCGGCATCGGCAAGAGCGAGGCTGCGCTTGAGCTGATTCGCCGAGGGCATCGGCTTGTCAGCGATGATGTTGTGGAAATCAGTAAAATCAACGAGCATACTTTGGTAGGCACAGCCCCAGACGTTACCAGGTACTTTATCGAGCTGCGCGGCATCGGCATCATTGACGTCAAAACTTTGTTTGGCGTGGAGTGCGTAAAGGAAAAGCAGAATATAGACCTGGTAATCAAGCTGCAGGATTGGAAAAAGGAAAACGAATACGACCGTATGGGATTAGATGAGGAATATACGGAGTTTTTAGGGAATAAAGTGGTATGCCACTCACTGCCTATCCGTCCGGGACGGAACCTTGCGGTGATTTGTGAATCCGCGGCAGTCAACCACCGACAGAAAAAAATGGGATATAATGCAGCCCAGGAGCTGTACCGCCGTGTGCAGGCAAATCTCCAGAAAGGTTCACAAGAGGAAGAGGAAAGTGAAGAGAATGAATAATAACCAGGAGGAATTGCACAACAATGGAAAGAAAAAATGCATGGAAGAAATATCCGCAAGGGAAGCGTGAGCAGGTTTTTGCCTTTGCCGAAGAGTATAAGAAATTCATTTCTGAATGTAAAACGGAACGAGAGTGCGTCTCGGAGCTGATTGCACAGGCGCAGAGAGCTGGATTTGAGGATTTAAGCGAGGTGGCCACAAAAGGGCGCAGCCTAAAAGCCGGCGATAAATTATATGCCAACAATATGGATAAGTCGTTGGCATTGTTTGTAATCGGCAGGCAGCCGATGGAAGCGGGCATGAATATCCTGGGGGCGCATATTGACTCCCCGAGGCTTGATTTGAAGCAGGTCCCGCTTTATGAAGATACGGAAATGGCGCTTTTGGACACCCATTATTATGGCGGCGTGAAAAAGTACCAGTGGGTGACGCTGCCTTTGGCTTTGCATGGCGTTGTCGTAAAGAAGGATGGCTCGAAGGTTATCGTAAATATAGGTGAGAAAGAGGATGACCCGGTATTCGGCATCAGCGATCTTTTAATCCACCTTGCTTCCGAGCAGATGGATAAGAAAGCCGCTAAAGTGATTGAAGGGGAAAATCTGGATGTCCTGGTGGGCAGCATCCCGTTTGTTGAGGAGGATGAAAAAGAAAAAGCCAAGGATGCAGTGAAAAAGAATGTACTGAATATTTTAAAAGAGCAATATGATATAGAAGAAGATGATTTCCTGTCGGCGGAAATCGAGGTGGTGCCAGCGGGCAAAGCAAGGGATTATGGTTTTGACCGCAGCATGGTTATGGGGTATGGGCACGACGACAGGGTGTGCGCGTATCCTTCGTTCGCGGCGGTTTTAGAAGCCGGGGCCTGCGATAAGACTACCGTATGTCTTTTGGTGGACAAAGAAGAGATTGGCAGCGTGGGCGCGACTGGAATGCAGTCGCGGTTCTTCTCCTATGTGGTAGCAGAGATTATGGAGGCGATGGGGGGGTACAGCCAGGTCAAGTTTAACCGTGCCATGACGAATTCCAAGGTGCTTTCCTCGGACGTAAGCGCTGCGTACGACCCATTGTATGCATCTGTGACTGAGAAGAAGAATGGCGCATATTTTGGCAATGGGCTGGTGTTTAACAAATATACCGGTTCCAGGGGCAAGAGCGGCTCCAATGACGCCAACCCTGAATATATGGCGCAGCTTCGCAGGATTATGGATGACAATGGCGTGTCTTTCCAGACTTCCGAGTTAGGCAAGGTAGACCAGGGCGGCGGCGGCACGATCGCTTATATCCTGGCGAATTACAATATGTCGGTGATTGACAGCGGCGTTGCCGTGTTGAATATGCATGCGCCCTGGGAAATTATCAGCAAGGTAGATCTCTATGAGGCAAAATTGGGCTATACAGCATTTTTGAAAGAGGCTTAATGTGAGTGATATATTTTGGAAACAGTTACGGGAGATAACGGGGGATGGCAGGTGTTTCCGGCAAGAGGACATGAGCAGGCACACGACGTTCCGTGTAGGAGGGCCAGCAGAATATTATGCCTGCCCTGGCAGGGAGCAGGTAACAGAACTGATTTCACTGTGCAAATCATACCAAATCCCCTGGATGGTAATTGGGAACGGGAGCAATCTGCTGGTGGGCGATAAGGGTATTTCCGGCATGGTAATAGAGCTGGGGAAAGAAGCTTCACAGATAGAGGTTAAGGGCGCTGAAGTCCGGGCACAGGCCGGGGCGCTGCTGTCCGTGGTGGCAAGAAAGGCGGCGGATGCAGGGCTTAGCGGGATGGAATTTGCTTCCGGGATTCCTGGCAGCGTGGGCGGCGCCATTGTTATGAATGCGGGGGCCTATGGCGGCGAGATGAGGCAGGTTGTAGAAAAGGCGACGGTACTCACAGCGGAAGGGCGAGAGAAGGAACTTTCGCGGGAGGAGCTTTGTTTTGGTTATCGCCATAGCTGCATCCCTGAGCATCATATGGTTGTGCTTGATACTGTGCTGGCCCTGGAAAGAGGTGACTTGCCATCTATTGATGAAGAAATGGCGCGGCTGCGCAGGCTAAGGAGCGAGAAGCAGCCTTTGGAGTATCCAAGCGCCGGCAGCACGTTTAAACGTCCGCAAGGGTATTTTGCCGGTAAGCTGATTCAGGACGCGGGGCTTAGGGGATACCGGGTAGGGGAAGCCCAGGTATCAGAAAAGCATTGTGGATTTGTCATTAACCGCGGAGGGGCGACGGCAGCACAGGTCCGCCAGCTTATCCGCGACGTGCAGGACAAAGTGGAAGAACAGTTTGGCGTTAGGATGGAGACGGAAGTGCGTTTTGTAGGGGAATTCTGAGGAAAGGAAGGTGGGGGATGAAGTTTGTAATTTTGACTGGCATGTCAGGGGCTGGAAAGAGCACTGCCCTTAAAATGATGGAAGATATAGGCTACTTTTGCGTGGACAACCTGCCGATTGCCTTGATTGAGAAATTTGCGGAACTTGCCGACCTTCAGGATGCGGAATTACAGAAGGTCGCTGTGGGGGTGGATATCCGCAGCGGGCAGACATTAGAGGAGCTTCAGGATGTGCTGGACAGATTGAACCAGAAAGGGGAGCGTTTCGATATCCTCTATCTGGATTCCCAGGATGAAGTACTGGTAAAACGGTATAAGGAGACGAGGAGGACCCACCCTCTTGCCGGCAGCGAGCGGGTGGATAAAGGCATCCAGGAAGAACGGCGGCGTTTGGAATTTTTACGCAAGCAGGCAAATTATATTATCGATACAAGCAATATGCTTACCAGGGAATTAAAAGCGGAGCTTGAAAAGATTTTTGTCCGCAACCAGGATTACAAGAATCTTTTTATTACGATTGTATCCTTTGGGTTCAAGTATGGGATTCCTACAGACAGCGATTTAGTGTTTGATGTGCGTTT
>CATLBW010000157.1 GCA_949879775.1 uncultured Lachnospiraceae bacterium | reverse complement strand
TTATTGAACTTAACGCGCAAATTCTTAATGCCAGTGCGCTCACGCTCTTTTGCCTCCAGCTCCATCAGCCAGCCTTTGCCCTCGGTCTTTGCATGGCGAAGCTTGTCAATTTCTTCATCATAGCCCGCTTTGAGGATTCCGCCATCCCGGATAGAGATCGGCGGCTCTTCGGCAATGGAAGCGTCAATCAGCGCGAAAATATCTTCCAACGGGTCTAAATCCGCCTGGATATCTATAAGCAGGGGGACCTGAAATTCATCGAGCAGGCTTTTTAAGAAGGGAAGCATTTGCAGGGAGGATTTAAAGGCAATCAGGTCCCTGGGGTTTGCCGTCTGGTAAGTTATCCTGCCAATCAGGCGCTCTAAGTCATAGATGGGGTTTAAGTATTCCCGTATTTCTTCCCTGCACATGGCATTTTCCTTCAAAGCCCCTACGGTCTCCAGACGCCGTTCAATCTCCCCTTTTTCGATTAAGGGCTGTTCCACGAAGCTTCGAAGCATCCTTGCGCCCATGGCTGTTTTCGTCTTGTCCAACACCCACAGCAGGGAACCGCGCTTTTGTTTTTCTCGCAGCGTTTCCACCAATTCCAGGTTGCGGCGCGTGGAGCTGTCGATCACCATATATTTCCCCGTGCTGTATATTTGCAGGGAAGTCATATTGCCCAGGCTGTTTTTCTGGGTCTCGTAGAGGTATTTCAACAATGCGCCTGCCGCCACGGCGCCAAAACCATAATCTTCAAGGCCCAAGCCCTGGATATCTGCGACCTTAAAGTGGGAAAGCAAGGTGTTTTTGGCCGTCTCATCACTGAAATACCAACTGTCCAGCGAATAAATGGCTATATTCATCCTGTGCTTCAAATCCTCAAAATCCATGCCCGTCATATAAAATGCCTCGTTGCAGATAATCTCTGAGGGCGTAAATTTATGTATCTCGTCTAAGAGCTTGCGCTCCGTGTCCAATTCTGTCACAAAGTAATCGCCTGTCGTCACGTCTGCGACGGAAACGCCATAGCGGTCCGCGATATAGACAATGCACATAATGTAATTATTCTTTGTCTCATCCAAAGCCTGGGTGTCTAAGTTGGTCCCTGGCGTCACGATGCGCACAACCTCCCGTTTCACCAGCCCTTTTGCCATTTTGGGGTCTTCCACCTGCTCGCAGATTGCCACCTTATAGCCCTTTGCCACCAGTTTATTCAGATACCCTTCCACCGCATGGAAGGGGACGCCGCACATGGGGGCGCGTTCCTCAAGCCCGCAGTTCTTCCCTGTAAGCGTGATTTCCAGTTCCTTGGAGGCTGTCTGTGCATCCTCGAAAAACATCTCATAGAAATCCCCCAGACGGTAAAAGAGAATACAGTCCGGGTACTCTTTCTTGGTTTCCAAATATTTCTGCATCATTGGCGTCATTTCTGCCACAACGAATCCCCTCCTTTGTATTTTTGTGCTATCGCTTCCGCGGCCTTCATGCCGTCCATGGCGGCGGACATGATGCCTCCGGCATACCCGGCACCCTCCCCACAGGGATAAACGCCTTTTTTATTGCTCTCAAAAACCTCATCCCTGACAATCCGCACCGGTGAGGACGTCCGGCTCTCTACCCCGGACAGGATAGCGTCCCCACGGTCAAAGCCCTTAATATAACGTGAAAATTGATGCATCCCTTCACAAAATGAATCTCTAATTTCCGCGGGAAAAAGCTCGTGCAGCGCCGCAAATGTATGCTGTCCTTTGATTTGCGATGTAAAACTTCCGTATCCTTCTGACAATTTTCCCGCCTCAAAATCAGCGAAAAGCTGCTGAGGCACCCTGCCGCTGCCAAGCTCATAAGCCTTTTTCTCCAGATTACGCTGGAACTGCACGCCGCTCAGAGCGCCGTCCCCTCCAAAGTCCTCCGGGGTTACCGTAACAATGATGGCGCTGTTAGCATTTTTGCCGTCCCTTTTACTGTAGCTCATGCCATTAATGGCAAGATGCCCTTCCTCGGAGGAGGCGTTCACTACATAGCCGCCCGGGCACATGCAGAAAGAATAGACGCCCCTGCCATTTTCTAGGTTTGCCGTGACTTTATAAGGAGCCGCTTCCAATACGGCCGCCGCTTCTTTCCCATACTGCGCTTGGCTGACCATCGCCTGGGGATGCTCCACACGCAGCCCCACGGCAAAGGATTTCGCCTCCATCTGAAAGCCCCGTTTTTCTAACATGGCAAAAGTGTCCCTGGCGCTATGCCCAATGGCAAGCACAGCCACTTCCGTCTCTATACGGCGGACCTCTCCGTTGGGCTGGCTGCGGCACAGCAACGCCTTTAAGCTTCCATCCGAAAATTCCATATCCGTCACGCAGGCGCCGAACAGGTAGGTCCCTCCCCAGGCCTCTATCTGTTTACGCATATTGCGGAGAACGGTGCGCAGGATATCGGTTCCGATATGAGGCTTTGCCTGATAAGCAATCGCCTTTGGCGCGCCATGGCGGATAAATATCTCTAATACCTTGCGGCTCCTGCCTTTTACATCTTTGACAAGCGTGTTCAGCTTCCCATCCGAAAAAGTCCCCGCGCCGCCCTCGCCAAACTGCACGTTGGTATTGGGGTCGAGCACGTTTTCCTGCCAGAACTTTTCCACTGCTTCCATTCGTTCCCCCACGGGTTTCCCACGTTCTATAATCAGGGGATGGAACCCGTGTTCCGCAAGCAGGTAGGCACAGAACAGCCCTGCCGGGCCGCTGCCGATCACCACCGGGGGATGGCGTAATACTTGCTCCCCTCCCTGCACAAACCGATAGGGCATGTCCTTTGCCAGTGAAACTTTATCCCCCTTTCCCCTGTGCAGCACGCTTTTTTCATCCCTGACACGGACGTCGACCGTATAGACGAAAGAGACTTCGCTTTTTTTGCGGGCGTCTATCGACTGCCTGCGAACCTCATAGCCTGTAACCTCGCTTGTCTTTACATGCAGCAGCTTTGCAATCTTGTGCAGTAATTGTTCTTCTGTGTGGGTAACAGGCAGCTTTAGCTGCTGAATCCTTATCATAAGTCCCTCCTCTGTTTTCAACTATTTTCCTCTTATAGGAAAGGCTCTTCCATGCGTTAGCGTGGCAAGGCCTTTCCTATTGAGAGCATAAAGCGGCTTTGGTCCCTGCTACATAGCCGCTGCTCCATGCCCACTGCAAGTTATAACCGCCGCACATACCGTCTACGTCCAGCACCTCCCCGGCGAAAAAAAGCCCTGGGACCAGCCTGGATTCCATGGTAGTTGGGTTGACTTCATCCGTGTCCACGCCGCCGGCAGACACCTGGGCGTCGTCAAAACCCTTAGTGCCTACGACGTCTATGCGCAAGGCCTTGACCGTCCCAGCCAGCCTTGCTAATTCATCCTTTGTGCAGCGGTTAGCCGGTTTGCTGGCCGAAATGCCTGCTTCTCTTAAAAGCACGTCGTTTAGCTTATCCGCAAACAGCCCCAGCAGCGCCTGAGCGGCATTCTTCCCCGCTCCGTAATGCCCAAAACGCCTTTTCAGCAAATTTAGCGTATCTTTGGCCGTTACATCCGGCAAAAAATCCAACAGGGCAAACACGCGCTTGCCTGCTGACAGCGCCAGGGAAGCGTGGCGGCTGACCTGAAATGTGGGGATGCCGGAAATACCAAATTTTGTCAACTGTAATTCTCCAGTATTTTCCGCCATCTTTTCATTTTCTATGTAAATACTGACCTTCGCATCTGCACGTATTCCTGCAATTTCTTTTAAAAACGACTGTTTTCCTTGCAATTGTACAAGTGCAGGCACAATATCTGTCAATTTATGCCCAAATTTCTCAATATATAGAAATCCGCTCCCATCGCTTCCAGTCTTTTTGGCAGCTTTCCCGCCAGTGGCAAGGATACAGCATTTGCTTGCAAAATTCCCCTGCTTGGTATGGCAAGAAAACCCTGTTGCCGTCTTTTTTATTTCGCGGATGCCTATATTATAGGCAATCCTCACATTGAGCCGACTGCATTCAAGCAGCAAGCTTTGAGCCACGGACGAAGCCTGGCCGCTTGCAGGGTAATAATATCCGTCCCATTTCTTTTTCGGGTAAATGCCAAGCGTTTCAAAAAAATGCAGCGTCTCTTTTACGCCGAAACAACGGAGCGCGGGCAATACAAAGGCAGGGTTCTTGCCATGGTAATAAGCAATGCCCTGCTTTTCGTTGGTAAAATTACATTTTCCATTCCCAGTTGCCAATATCTTCTTCCCCGCCTTGTCCATATGCTCCAAAATCAGCACATGCGCCCCTGCCCTCGCCGCATGGATTCCAGCGGTAAGCCCGGAAGCTCCGGCCCCTACAATAATAATATCGGATTGTCTGTCCATTACAACTCCTTATGCCTGGCACAAACAGGCTTACAAACGAATGCGATTAAAACTCTTTCCATAGCAGAAAATTACATGTACCCCTTGTGGAACCGGCAAAACAATATATGCTCGCCGGCCGCCGTAAAATAGGCTTCCCCCTCATACAGCCCTTCTTGATACAGACATGCCGCAATCTCCCGCATGCAAGGTGTAAGCCTATGGTACATCCGCGCTGTTTCCCACAAAATGCCCTGGATATATTCCTGATGGCGTCTTTTTAACACTTTCATAGATTCTTCCATTTTCTGTCTTTCTATGCCAAAATCGCAGGAAATATAAGAAGCGTTTTCTCCATTTGCTTCTGTTTTCACTGTCAGGAAATCCAGCAGCTTCCCATCGGCTGCTGGCTCATACACATGTTCCTGCCAATGGACAGCCGGCGCTTGCCCCTTATCGCCCACAACTTTGCGAAAGCTTGCCCTGCCATATTTATCGTATTCCCTGACAAACGTTGCCTTCGTGGGAAGGATGGCGTCCGGCTTTGCTGCTGTAAGCACCCCTGTCTTTTGCAAATGCTCGTTTACGGTCTTTTGCACTCTCTGATATGGCACGGAAATATCAAGCTCTTCCATAATCTGGCTAACGGTATGCCCTAAATCCGTAAGATGCCTAATCTGTGCACCGCAGGCCATATCATAAGCAAAATCCGAGAGGGCATTTTTAAAATAATCGTTGTTTTCTTCTCGCATGGTAACTAAATCATTAACTGGAATAATTTTCTAAAAAGCTATAAAGCTGTTCTTCATTGTCAATTACTTTCCCTTCCTGGATTTCCTCCTGCAGGCTGTCGGGAAGGTTTTCCAAAAGAATCCCCGTCGTGGCATATAAAGTCTCACGGTCTGCCTGATAGACGGCAACAAAACCATCCTCCGCCAAAAGCACATAAGCATATGGCGCGATCACATGAAGGCTCTCCGTGGCGTTCTCTTTTTCCAGCTCTTGCTGCCTGCTCAAAAGGACCGCCTTTTCCTGCCGCAGCAGATTTATGCGCTGTTCATAGGCATCCCAGTTTTTTTGGGTTCCTGCAAAAAATCCCAGGCTCAGGGATAAGGCGGCAGTTATGAGGATTCCGGATATAAGTAAGCGGATACTACATGTCTTTTTCATGGCATACTCCTTTTTATGGTAGTATCTGCTAATTTTGTAAATTTATTCAAAAATCTGGGTGCAAAAATACCCACTTGCCAATCCGGAAATGGGGGCTGCCTACATTAAGTGCATTTTCTTAGCAATCCTAATAATCAAGTTCCCCATCGGAAAACTCCGAAGTTCCTTCTCACGCAGGCCGCGCAGCAAAAGCAGCAGCACGCCATATATGAGCACGCCGACAAAAATCGAAACAGAAACGGCTACGGCATTGATATTTAAAAACTTCATCAGCAGATAATACATGCCATAAACCGCCCCGCCCATAACCGCCGCACAGATACAAGGGACGATAAAAGTACGGGGGATTTCCTGCCGATACCTGATATGCTTGCGGATTGCCATCCCATTGAGCACGCACATCATAAATGAAAAAAATGTGTTCGCCCAAACCACCGCGTAAATATTTATATCCAATCCATACATCAGCGCTACCAATAAGCCCATATGTAATACCAGGGTAATGATTGCATTCCTGACAGGGACGTTCATACGGTTGATGCCTTGCAGGATGCCATTGCTTAATGTCGACAGTGAATAAAATACAATAGAGACGGCGCCTATCTGCATCATCCGTTCAGGCATTTCACGGTCATCATGGAATAAAAGCTGCAAAATGGGAGATGCCAGCACAGCCATGCCCACCGCACAGGGGATGGCGATTACCATGACAAAACGAATGGAATACCCTACTTTCTTGCGCACTTCCCGCATATCCTTTGATGAAAATGCTGCTGACAGGCTGGGGACGCTCGAAGCCGCCACCGCCGAGGCAATCGCTATAGGGACGTTGGCTAAGACCTTATATTCCCCGACA
>CATLBW010000156.1 GCA_949879775.1 uncultured Lachnospiraceae bacterium | reverse complement strand
AGTTTTGTCTATAATTATACCTGTGTTCTCTTTTCAAATGGCGTCATATATCCATTTGAAGAATGGGGTCGTATATGATTGTAATAAACATATACATAATCTATCGTCCCATTATTCAGATCTTTATCTGTTGAAAAACGGTATTTGTTGATGAATTCTGCTTTGAATGTTCCATAAAAACTTTCCATTGGAAAATTGTCATAAGGGCATCCCGCCCTGCCCATGCTCTGTTTTATCCCTTCTTCTTTACAGTAATCTGTAAATGCCCGTGAGGTATATTGTGAGCCCTGGTCACTGTGTAGCATCAGATTTTTCGGATAATGGGTTCTTTCCAAAGCTGCCCTTAGTGTCTGCACTGCCAATTGCGCATCTATATGGCTGTCGTTTAAAGTTGCTACTACCGATCTGTCATACAGGTCAATGATACTGAAGTTATAACGCTCCCTTCCATCTTCCATAAAAATATAGGTAAAATCCGTACACCATTTCTCATTTGGTTTTTCAGCGTGGGATTCCCTGTTTAAATAGTTTTCAAATTTTTTATAGCATCCTCCCTTTTTATATGCTGGCTTTTTAGGCGTCACTGTGGATTGAATCCCCAATCCCTGCATATATTTTAATACTGTTGTATTGCTCAGGCTTATTCCTTTTTCTGTTCTTCCAATTGTCTGCGCAGTCTGCGGTTTTCTTCATAAAGTTCTTTTGTATCATTTAAGTACGGGTCTGTCTCGCATTCTTCACGGAACGCCCTCACCCATTTACGGACCGTCCCATCCCCTAACTGGAATTCTTCGTTTAGACTTTTTATTGTACGTCCTTCTTTTAAATATAACTGTACGATTTTCTTTTTGAACTCTGGTTCATAAACCTTTGTCTTTGGCATGTGCAACACCTTCCTTTACGTTTCTTGAAGTATATCATTGATTTCCTGTTTGGTGTTACAACTTTATTATACCATATCAGTGTATAAAGTTAGTATTTTCATAAGCTAAAAATGTGTGGTAAAATGTGTATAAAGTCATATTTCGAGAGGAGGATTAGGACAATGTCTGAGAAGGGAAAAAAGGTACTTATTATAGGAAATGGATTTGATTTAGCGCATGGATTACCAACAAAGTACATACATTTTTTGGAATTTTGCGTCCGGGTTGATTTACTTTGGGGGTTTGGAGTTGGCGATCCGAATAGGAAACTTTCTCAAAAATCATTTCAAGAGAAGTGGATTGATGAATGGGATATGGAAGACAGCATAAAAGATTATATTGTAAATACTTTTCAAAATAGGAAGTATGATGGGATTCCACCGCAGCAGAATGTAAAGATAGAAGATGACATTTTGAATGAGTTATATAATTTGATTCAAAAAAATATATGGTTTATATATTTCAAAAAAATATATAATAAATGTATCAAGGGAGAGAACTGGATTGATTTTGAGACTGAAATCCGATACGTTATACAAATGGTTGATGAAACTACCGATGATTTGAGTTCTAATTTGGCTGAAATTTTTCAAGTGTTGCAAGAAAAGGAAGATATAAAATTACAGATTTTTTTCAAGAGTTTTGAGGAAAGGATTGGAAAGAAATTCATTACGAAATGTAATATAAATATTCGTGAATTTCGGCGGATTGCTTATGATGACTTAGAGAAAATTATCAGGGCATTGGAGATTTATCTTGACAAATTTGTTGATAAAATTCAGGTTGATAAACGGGTTCCGGAAATAATCAACTTGAAACCAGATTATGTTATCAATTTTAATTATACGAATACTTATGAACGGCTATACGATAATGCACCAGTATTCCATATACATGGTAATTGTGATGTAAATCGGCCGGTTGAGAAAAATAATATGGTTTTAGGTATTGATGAATATTGGGATAAAGATGCAAGAGATTATCACACTAATTTTACCATATTTAAGAAATTTGCCCAAAGAATACAAAAGCGAACAGGGATTGAAAACCATAGATATATAAAGGAAATAGATAAAATATATGAAAATAATAAGGAAAGGTGGACAGGAAATGTTGATATAAATGTCACGCATCCAGACGGAGTTTCTTATGTATACATTTTTGGACACTCACTGGATGTTACAGATAAAGATATTCTTTCTGGTCTGATTGGGAGAGATTCAACTTCTGTAACTGTATATTGTTATGATAAAGGGACAGAGGGGGAATTGATTGCAAATACCATAAAACTTATTAGTGAAGAACGATTATTAGAGAAAGTGAATAATGTTCCCACCAAATTGGACTATGTAATTCAACAAAAGGAAATAGAATCTTAGCATTTTAAGGGATTTTCCATCAGATTGCATTTTTTAGCAGTCTGGTGGAAAAAAATTTGGTTTTTACTTGACACGGGCAGGGTATCGCCTGATAGACACCGCAGCGGCCTATTTCAATGAGGAGGCTGTCGGAGCCGCCATCAAGAAGAGCGCTATTCCCCGGGAGGAACTTTTTATCACCACAAAACTCTGGATTCAGGACGCCGGGTATGAGAATGCAAAGAAAGCATTTCAGGTTTCCCTTGACAAGCTGGGGCTTGGCTATATTGACCTGTACCTAATCCACCAGCCGATGAATGATTATTACGGTTCCTGGCGGGCTATGGAAGAACTGTATGAGGCGGGGAAAGTCAGGGCAATCGGTGTCTGTAACTTTTATCCGGAAAGGCTTGCGGACTTATGCCTGAACGCTAGGGTCAAGCCGATGGTCAATCAGGTGGAGCTTCACCCGTTCTTTGCACAGACAGGGGCGCTTGCGACCATGAAGGAGTTTGGCGTCCAGCCCGAAGCGTGGGGACCGCTGGCGGAAGGAAAGCATGGCATTTTCACCCATCCGGCACTGACGGAAATTGGCGCGAAGTATGGAAAGACGGCGGCACAGGTTGCGCTCAAGTGGAATGTGCAGAGGGGCGTTGTCATTATCCCGAAGACTGTCCATAAGGAGCGTATGGAGGAAAACCTTGGTATCTGGGACTTCAGGCTGAGTGATGAGGATATGGAGGCAATCGGCGCGCTGGATTTGGGGCACAGCGAAATCATCGACCACAGTGCGGCTGATACCGCGAAGTTTTTAAATGGCTGGAAAATCCATGAGTAGAGCTTGGCAGTTTTGTTTTTGAATTAGTGTTTTGCTTTCGGAGTTGTATTGCGGGTTCTGGCAAGAACCATGCAGTACAGCTCCGAAGGTTTCTTAAAATAGGCTTTATCTTTGTGCAGGCTGTGTTAAGGACTGGATAATATCTATAAACCAGGCTGTTCCCGGTGATGGCTCCCGCGAAGACAGTATGCCATAAGGGATGGAATAGCCAACCTGAAACGGAATGGAACTTCAATAAAAGTGTTCAGGGCTTGGTTATGCAAAAAATTCATATCCTTTTTGTGCGGGGAACGGTCTGGCATATAAAGTCCGGCAGAGGAAGAAACAGTATATATTTCTGATGGGGATTCAGTCGGGGAAACTGCACGGCACTGGTTGAAGTTAAAGATGAAGAAATTAAGGCGGAAGGAAGCAGTGGCGAAGAAAGTGCGGAAACAATGTCTGTAAACGACAACTTTGTATTGTTGGAAGGCGGCTCTTTTATCATGGGAAGCCCCGACAGTGAGCGGCAGCGTGGGGCGGACGAAGTGTCCCATGAGGTTACGGTCAGTACCGCGCCGCTGACGGTTACCGAATTCGGCTCAGCATATACGCCCAGAAGCATAGAGGTTTTGCAGGCGCATCAAAAAAGGGGAATTTGATGTGCGGCCACAGAACAGTTTCTATTAAAAACCGCTGACCGCATCGCGGAGTATGAGCAGCTTTATGGGGGCTATGCAAATACAAGGACGTGGGGATTATCGGTCCTTGTGGAAATTTTCAGGAAAAGTTCAAAAATCCCTTTTAATTTCATGTCCCAATCTGCTATAATTAGTCATGCAAAAGCCTCATTGGCCATTAGGCAAACGCATTTGTCTATTCACATATCTGCGTCGTTGGTTTTTCTTGTCGTACATCATAAGGCATTGCAGATGCGCGGATATCCTACGTGGTTTTATCAAACGTCAATGAGGCCAGACATTAGGAAGAGAAGCCTATAAAAATGCAAATTATATAGAAGAATAGATATGGGTATAGGAAGGATTTGACGATAATGGAATTATGGGATATATACGATAGCAACAAACAGCGGACGGGGCGCACCATGAAGCGCAACGATTGGACAATGAAAGAGGGGGAATACCATCTTACGGTTTTGGGCGTGCTCATGCGCCCGGATGGGAAGTTCCTCATCACCAAGCGGGTAGGGACGAAAGCGTGGGCTCCCGGCTGGTGGGAAGTCTCCGGCGGGGCTGCGATGGCAGGCGAGGATTCTAGGGAGGCAGTTGACAGGGAGGTGTTAGAGGAGACGGGGATTGACGTGTCAGGGTGCGAGGATGGTTATCTCTTTACTTATCAGAGGGAGAACCCCGAGGAGGGGGACAATTATTTCGTGGACGTCTACCGTTTTGTGCTTGATTTTCAGGAGGAAGACGTCTATTTGCAGGAAGAGGAGGCGGCCGGGTTCATGATAGCGGACAAGGCTGAGATTGAAAGGCTTGCCGCACAGGGGATTTTCCTCCATTACGACAGCATTAAGCAGGCATTTTCCACACCATAAAAGATTGGCGATTTGAGTATGTACATAGAGGTCAGGCATATACAAGGAAGGGGTATTCTTGATGGACAAGTCGTCGGAAAATAAACCCAAAAAACAGATATGCACGGCATTGCTTGCCCATGTCGATGCAGGTAAGACCACGCTTTCTGAGGCGTTGCTGTATGAGGGCGGAAGCCTGCGCAAAATAGGCAGGGTGGACAATGGCGATGCTTTTTTAGATACGGATGTATTGGAGCGTGCGAGGGGTATTACCATATTTTCCAAACAGGCGGCGCTGGAAACAGACGATATTGCTATTACGCTTTTAGATACGCCGGGGCATGTGGATTTCTCGGCAGAAATGGAACGTGCTTTGCAGGTGCTCGATTATGCCGTGCTTTTAATCAGTGCGTCAGATGGCGTGCAGGGGCATACGCGTACCCTATGGAAGCTCTTAAGGCAATATCAGGTGCCGACGTTCCTTTTTGTCAATAAGATGGATCAGCCGGGCGCAGACAGGGAAGAGCTGCTGGCTAATCTGAGGGAAAAGCTGAATGAAAACTGCCTGGATTTTTCTGACACAGGAAGCGAGGAATTCCAGGAAGGCATAGCCATGTGCAGGGAAGATGTGCTGGAATATTACCTGGAACATGGCGCGGTTAAGGAAGGGCAGATCCGGGAGCTTATTTTGCAGAGGAAGGTTTTCCCCTGCTATTTTGGCTCTGCGCTGAAGCTTACGGGGGTTGCCGAATTCCTGCAAGGGCTGGGGCGTTTTACGGAGCAAAGGGTGTACCCGCAGGAATTTGGAGCCAGGGTATTTAAGATTACCCATGACGGCCAGGGGAACCGTTTGACCCATCTGAAAGTGACAGGCGGCGTGCTGCAAGTAAAAATGCCTTTGGGTGAAGCAAAGGAGAAGGTTAACCAGATCCGCATTTACTCCGGTGAGAAGTTTGAGGCGGTGCAGGAAGCCTGTGCCGGGACGGTTTGTACGGTAACCGGGCTGCAGGAGACTTATTCGGGGCAAGGGCTGGGGATGGAAAAGGACGCCCAAGCGCCTCTTTTACAGCCGGCCTTGACATACTGTATGGAGCTGCCGCCAGGATGCGATGCGGGCAAGATGATGGCAAGCCTTAGCAGGCTGGAAGAGGAGGAGCCGCAGCTTCATATAATCTGGGACGAGGCTTTGCAGGAAATCCGCGTGCAGGTTATGGGGGAGGTGCAATTGGAAATCCTTACCAGCCTGATTAGGGAACGGTTTGGCGTGGAAGTGTCTTTCGGGGCGGGGAATATCCTCTATAAAGAGACGATAGCCAGCCCGGCGGAGGGCGTGGGGCATTATGAGCCGCTGCGCCATTATGCGGAAGTGCATTTGCTGTTGGAGCCGGGGGAGCCGGGCAGCGGTCTTTCGTTTGGTACGTTTTGCAGCGAAGATGTGTTGGACCGTAACTGGCAGCGCCTTGTGCTGACCCATCTTATGGAGAAGGAACATAAGGGAGTACTCACAGGCTCTGCGATTACGGATATGAAAATTACCCTGGTTGCGGGACGCGCACACCTCAAGCATACGGAGGGCGGTGATTTCCGGCAGGCGACTTACCGTGCGCTGCGCCAGGGATTGATGGAAGCGCATTCCGTATTGTTGGAGCCAATTTATGAGTTTGTGTTGGAAATCCCAGAGCAGATGGTTGGGCGTGCCATGACGGATATTGAGCGGATGCACGGC
>CATLBW010000155.1 GCA_949879775.1 uncultured Lachnospiraceae bacterium | reverse complement strand
TCAGTAGCGAGAGCGGCCGCACATTCCAGGGAATTTGTCAAGCCCCTTTTTTTAACATAAAAATGGTTAGACCTCATAAAAAGAATCTAACCATTTCAGGCAGTTCGTTACTAACTTAATGACATTGGTTCACTCCGTGACCAGTAACTGGTGATTTTTGCATGAAAGTTCGCTTCGCGAAGCAAAAATCACTTACTGAATCATGTTCTTACGCAGCCAGACAGCAAGTGTCTGGCTACTGTGTGAAAAGTAACGAAAGATACTTTCACGCGTTAGCGTGCCTTTCCTAAATAAGATAAAAACACGGAGCCGGGATGGATATGCCCTTCCATCCCCAGCTCCGGCTGGCTAACCTTTAAATTTTTCTGACTGCTCCTGAATCAGCTTTGCATCATCAAAGTAATTAATCTTCATAGCGCTGCGCACATTCCCTAAGGTCTGCGCTGCCACACACCTTGCCTCTTCGCTCCCCTTCCTCAATACTTCGTATATATAAGGGATATCCTTCTGCAATTCTTCCCTGCGGCTGCGGATAGGGGCTAACTCCTCCTGCAACACGTTGTTGAGGAATTTCTTAACCTTCACATCGCCAAGGCCCCCGCGCTGATAATGCGCCTTCAGCTCGTCCAGGTTCGCGTACCCCGGCAGATAACGCGCAAAATGCCCATCCCGGCAGAAAGCGTCCAGATAAGTGAACACCGTATTCCCCTCTAACGAACCGGGGTCTTCCACCCGCAAATGGTTAGGGTCTGTAAACATGCTCATGACCTTCTTCTTAATCGCGTCCGCCTCTTCCGACAGGTAAATGCAGTTCCCAAGGGATTTGCTCATCTTCGCCTTGCCGTCAATGCCTGGTAAGCGCATACATGCCTGGTTATCCGGCAATAAAATCTGAGGTTCCGTCAACGTCTCGCCATACACAGCGTTAAATTTGTGCACAATCTCCCTGGTCTGTTCCAACATAGGCATCTGATCTTCCCCTACCGGAACGGTAGTCGCCTGGAATGCGGTGATGTCCGCCGCCTGGCTGATTGGGTACGTAAAGAAACCGACCGGGATGCTCGCCTCAAAGTTGCGCATCTGGATCTCCGCCTTTACTGTGGGGTTGCGCTGCAGACGGGACACCGTCACCAAATTCATATAATAAAAAGACAGCTCGCACAGCTCAGGTATCTGGGACTGTATAAACAGCGTGGACTTCGCCGGGTCCAGCCCGCAAGCCATATAATCAAGGGCTACCTCCACCACGTTCTGCCGCACTTTCTCCGGATGTTCCGCATTATCTGTCAATGCCTGCGCGTCCGCAATCATAATAAATATCTTATCGTACTCACCGGAGTCCTGAAGCTCTACCCTGCGCCTTAAAGAACCCACATAATGCCCTACATGGAGCTTCCCGGTGGGCCTGTCGCCTGTTAAAATAATCTTATCCATATTTTCACCTGTTCCCTGCTTTCGTTACTTACACTATAATATAAACCCCAAATTGCTGTCAAGATGATAAATTCCCATGCCCCTGAATTGCTTTCACCGGACAGGCTTTCTTGCACGCGCCGCAGCGGATACATTCCGGGTGGTTCGCATCCTTTGCCGGGTCCACCTGCATTTTGCAGGCTCTCGCGCAGGCCCCGCAGCCCGTGCACTTTCCCTTATCGACGCGATAACGAAATACCGATATGGGGTTAAACACAGAGTATACAGCCCCCAGCGGGCATATGTATTTGCAGAAAGGCCGGTAAATCAATAGCGAAAGGATTACCGTGATAAGCAGCAGCACATTTTTCCACGCATACAAAACCCCTAAGGCGCTTTGCATGGATTTATTCATCAATACCAGGGGAATCCCCCCCTCCAAGGTCCCCGCCGGGCAAATCAGCTTGCAGAAATAAGGCGCGCCCTGCCCAAGGACGTCCACCAGCACAAGCGGCAGCAAGACCACAAACACAGCGAAAACCAAATATTTCAATTTCCTTAACAGCTTATCTCCTTTAAAAGCGCCAACCTTCCAGGGAAAGGGAAGCTTGTGCAGCAAATCCTGGAACAGCCCGAAAGGGCACAGCCAGCCACAGACAAAACGCCCCATCAACGCCCCTGTAAACACCAAAAAGCCCGCTACATAAAATGCAAACTTAAAATTCCAACTGCCAATTACAGCCTGCATTGCCCCAATCGGGCAGGCGCCTAACGCCCCCGGGCAGGAATAGCAATTAAGCCCCGGGACACAGAGGTTCTTTAATTTTCCTTTGTAGATTTTTCCCTGGGCAAAACCAATGAGATAGCTATTGGTTAAAAGCGCCCACAGTGCCTGTATTCCATGACGTTTCCATTCGTTCGCGTTTCTTTTACCCAATTCCAATACACTCCATACAGATATTAATTGCTTTTGCCAGGACAACCGGCAACTCCCCGCGGAAGACGCCATACCCCATCATGGCAAGCCCGAGCGCCGCTAGGCATAGCCCGCCCCAAGGAGCACGCTTACCCCCCATCATGGCGCCACCTCTTCAAGCTGCGCTTTGACAATCTCCTCCCACTCTTCCAAAGAGCGGCTTCCCGAATATGTCTCCCCAACAAAATTCCCTTCCTTATCTACGAAAAAAGTCTCCGGGACGGCGCTGATGCCAGAAAGCCTGCCGTTCAGGTAACTTTTGTCCGGTATCAGGAACGGGTAAGACGCCCCTGTATAATCGGCTATCAATTTCGCCGTCTCCACGGCATTTTCGTCCGCGCTGCCAGAAGATCCTATCCCGTCTAGGACAATTCCTACCACATTAACGCCTTGCCCTTCCATTTCTTCCCACAGCTTCTGCAAGTCGGGAATCTCACTGATGCACGGCGAACACCAGGTCGCAAATACATTTACCATCGTCAGCTCATAATCCGCGAACATCTCCTGGGTATACGTCTGCCCTTCAATATCCTGCATGGAAAATTCCCCAACGGCAGCCGTCCCTTCATCCGCCGCTTCTTCTGTCGCCGCCTTGTCCTCAGACGGCGGCTTATTCTCTGACGCGCAGCCTCCTAATGCCAAAATACAACAGGCCGCTGCCGAAAAAAACGCTGTATATAATTTTCTTTTTCCCATAATAACAATGTCTCCTATCCCGTAATTTATAGTAAACGACAATAATTTTTGCCGCTTACTATATATTTGCTTTCTTTTGCCCTTACATACATTTATCGATTTTATCCCGGATTTTCTGCATCTGGTAATCCAGCTCCTCGATAGAGTCCGCACAAGTTTTCAGTTGGGCGACGATCTCATCCGCATCCGCCCTGTCCCAATTTTTTTTGTACCTTAATTTGTGTTCCAGGCTCGCCCAAAAATCCATGGCAATTGTCCGAAACTGCACCTCCACATTCATATATTTCTTCCCATTGGACAGGAAAACCGGCACATCCAGTATGTAATGCAGGCTGCGGTAGCCATTCGGCTTGGGGTTTTTGATATAGTCCTTAGCCTGCAACAAAATAATGTCGTCCTGTTGTGTCAGGAGGCCTGCCAGCCGGTAAATATCATCCGGGAAAGAGCAGATTACGCGTACCCCAGCCACGTCTGACAAATTGTCCCGAATGCCTTCTAACGTCATCGGGAAGCCTTTGCGCTGTAATTTCTCAAAAATACTGTCCGGGGATTTGAGCCTGCTTTTAATGGATTCAAAAGGGTTGCGGTTATATTCCTGGGAAAATTCCTCATTCAGCACCTGAAGCTTAGTCTCCACTTCCTTAATCGCTGAACGGTATTCCATCATCAGCCGGTTAAACGACTGCTCCTCCCTCAGCTTGTTAGCCTGAATCCTGATGATCTCTTCCTGCTCCCTGAGGGCCTCCGCCTGCTCCCTGATTTTCCTCTCCATCCGGTTCCTGCTGGAAAATAATTCCAGCGTATTGCGGACCCTGTTGCGGACGATGGAGCTTTCAAACGGTTTATGGATAAAATCAGAGACCCCAAGCTCAAAGCAGCGGTTCTCCACCTCCGTCGCATATTCCCCGCTGATAATAAGCACAGGAATCTTCGGCATCCACCCCTTCTGCTTCATCTTATCAATGACTGCAAACCCATCCATCCGCGGCATCTGCAAATCCAACAAAATAGCCGCCGTTTCCCCATGGCTGCGCCGCAAACTGCGAATTGCCTGCTCGCCGTCCTCAGCCACCTCAACAATATAGTCGTTTTCCAATATATCCCGCAGCAATTCACGGTTTATCTCCACATCATCTACCACTAATATCCTTTGCATGATAACCAACTTCCTTTTGTAACGCGCCTAAACCAATTTCTCTGCCCATGCCCCAAGATCAATTAAGCTCAAACTTCTGTACCATTTGATTCAGTAACTCGGCTTGCGAAGCCAGTTCTTCCGAGGTCGCGGAGGTTTCCTGCGAAGCTGCGGAGTTATCCTCCACCCCATGGGCAATCTCTTCAATCCCAATGCGGAGCTGGTTCATGTTTTGTGCCTGGATGGCAGCATTTTCAGCCGTCTCCTGTATCATTTCATTTACATGGGCAATCGCGGCCACAGATTCCTCCAGCGATTCCATGGCTCCAACGGCAATCGCATTTCCTTTGCGGATTTCTTCCATAGAAATCTCGATCAGCTCTTTTGTTGTATTTGCCGCTTCGGAACTTTCCAGCGCCAGTTTCCCAATTTCATCAGCGACCACTGCAAACCCTTTTCCAGCTTCACCTGCCCGGGCGGCCTCTATGGAAGCGTTTAAGGAAAGAAGGTTGGTCTGCGATGCAATGTCTTCAATGGTCTGGATAATGCCTACAACCTGCTGGGAGGTCTCGTGTATCTTGTCCATGGCGTCCATCATCTGCTGCATTTTTTCCTGATCCTGCTCTATGAGCATGGCCGCCTGCGTGGTAGCGTCTGCGGATGCCTCCGCTCCCCTGCGGCTGTCTTCTACCTGCTCAGCAACAGTGGCCGTCGTCGCCGTAAGCTGCTCAATGGATGAAGCCTGGTTCTGCGCCCCCTCAGCCAAAATCTGGGAAGCAGATGCAAGCTCTGATGCCCCAACGGACACATGTTCCGAACTTTCGTTGATCCCTGTCATTACCTGGTTCATGGAATCAGAGATATTAAGCAGGGCTGTCTTTATTTTCTGAAATTCACCCACATAGTCGTTCTTCAGTTCGATGCCCAGCCTTCCATCAGCAATTTCGGCAAGGACTTCAGCCGTCTCATCTATGTATACGATGTATTCTTTCAGCCTGCTGACTGTTTTCCGGATGGATGCGCCCAGCTCGCCGATCTCATTTTCGCTTGTAATGTGAAGGCTTACGTCCAAATCCCCGGCAGCAAGCTGCTGCGCGGCGTGGTTAAGTTCCAGGATGGGCCGTGTGATGCCGGCGGAGATTTTGCGGATGCTGAGGGTAATGAGCACGATGCCAACTGCAAAGATGGCAATCAGCGCAAACACCATCAGAACCAGCGTTGCATAATATTCCGACATTGGCAGGCAGCTAAGCACGATATAGCCGATGCCCTCGGCATGCTGCAGGTAGCCAAATTTCGTCGTGCCACCCGTCTTATATTTTAGGAATGCATCCCGGTCGGATGCAACTGCATTGATGACGCTTTGGGATATGTCGATATCCTGTATGTTCTTCTGGATGATGTCATTCTGGGGATGGTAAAGAAAAGTCCCGCTTGCGGAAAGCAACAGTACGTATCCCTTGCTGCCGATCTTATATCCACCCATGATTTCCGTCATATGGTCCAAGGCGATATCTATGCCTACCGCCCCCAGGGCGGTTTCGCCGGTATCGTCATAAACTGGGGACACAGCGCTTAAAATCATTTTTCCAGACGCTGAGTCCACATAAGGCTCCGTGAGCACGGTCTGTTTTGCCTCGACGCAGCTATACCACTCGCGCCCGGTAACATCCCAGCCTTCCTCTGTAGTAAAGCCGTCCGACTGCGTAAGCACGCTTGCGTCCAAATCAGCAATCCATACGGATAGGATATTTTCCGCATCAGTATTGGCAATGTCCAAAAGGTTCTTAGCGACAGCATCCATCTTCTCAGCTTTTAAGATATCGTCGCCGGCTTTTGTCTGTGTCATGACGTGTTTGATTTCCGGGTTGACGGCAAGCTGTTTCGCGCATGTGGAATATTTTTCCAAAAACCCGATCAACTGGTTCGTGGCGGCATTGGATTCTTCCGTCAGCTCCGTTTTTTTGGAGGAAATGCTCAACCATCCGATCATACAGGTTGCGACAACTGCCACTATCAGAAATACCAACACGACGCAGCCTCCGATTTGGTGGAGGATTTCGTCGGCAATCCGTTTCTTGGCAGCTACGGTTGTCTTCTGTCTTTTCATAATGTAACCTCCCAATGTATATTCTTTTTTTATTATATTCCTATTTGCCGGTCAGCACAATAACATTTTGCGCTGTTTGCCTTCCGAATTTTGGGGAACACGCCTGTTGGAAAATACGCCTGCAAAGAAATCGTAAGGGCGCTGCGTTA
>CATLBW010000154.1 GCA_949879775.1 uncultured Lachnospiraceae bacterium | reverse complement strand
TAGCGGGGGTCTCCCTCAAAAGGCGTCTGATCCGGGCGGTAAATATCGCAGATGATACGCGCCACCTTGCCCTGCTGGGGACGCCATGGGAAAATTGCAAATGTGCCAAGGTCGGGATAAAGATACATATCTGACGCCTCGATACGCACAAACCCCTCAATGGAGGAAGCGTCAAAGATACAGCGGTTGTCTAACGCTTTCTCTAACTGGCTCTTGGTAATCGCTACATTTTTGAATGTCCCGAACATATCTGTAAATTGCAGGCGGATAAATTCTACGTCTTCCTCCTCCACCATACGGATAATGTCTTGTTTCGTATAATTACTCATGATGGCTGTCCTCATCTTTCTTGTTCTCTGACGGATTGGCTCCCTGCGGCTTTATTTCCGGCTGTCCGGGCTGTGCCGGGCTTATCGGCGGCTGCCCGGGCTGTGCCGGGCTTATCGGCGGCTGCCCGGGCTGTACTGGGCTTATCGGCGGCTGGCCAGGCTGCGCTGCGCCCTGCCTCCTCTGCCTGCCCTGGTAGGCCTGTATCACCTGCTGCCTTTTTTGCGCTGACTTTTCCTGCTGTCTCTTCACAAACTTCACAATCAGCCATATAACAAGAAGAAGGAGCAGAAGCTTATACCAGTGCAAGATCAAAAAGAACAGGATGTTTTCAAAGAATTTCAGCATATTGCGAAAGCTCTTGGCAAACACATCCCCAAGCCTCTGCCCAAAGCTTGAGCTGCTCTCCTCGTACACAGTGACCTCACTAATGCAAACCTTTACGGTACTGTAAGACGCGTCTGTGTCAATCGCTGACATCTGGCTTTTCGTCCTCGCTATCTCTAACGACAATTCCGTAAGCTTCTCCTGAATGGAAACCATCGCCTTATCGTCCGACACCTCGTCAAACATCTTCAAATACCGTTCATACTCCGCTTCATAAATCTCTAACTCCGCTTTCAGCGTGCCATACTGCCTTGTCAAGTTCGTAACCTTGGAATTGCTCTCCGTGACCTTGCCAAGCCCCTGTGCCTTCTCCATGAAATCCTGATAAGTGTCCGAAGGGATTCTCGCTGTGGCACGAAACGACCTTGGCTCCGCCTTGCCGTAAGAGCTCTCCTCGGCATACTTGCCGCCAGGGCCATAGCTAAGCTCATCTTCCAAAAATCCCCCATACTCCTCTACCGTTTCTTTAAACGCACGTACGGTTTCCTCAAATTCCAGGGCGTCAATGTATACCGACCCTTCGTAGACTAACTTCTTATCCTTCCCCGCTAAAGGGGAATCGCCATCTTCCCCTTTGGTATCTGCAGCTTCTTCCCCCGACGTCCCTGACGCGCCATCCTCCTGCGGCTCGGCCACGTCCTTTTCCTCATCGTCAGCAGCCTCCTCAGCTTCCGCGCTCGCTTTCGTATCCTCATACGCGTCAAAGCCAATCTCTTCATCAGCCGAAGCTGTGAACTCATCATAAGGGGCGCCCCCGCCGCAGCCTGCAAAGGCCGCCGCAGACAAACATGCAGCCAACAGGGCTGCCTTCAGCTTGATATGGCGTTTTCGCGTTTCCTTTTTCCTCATCCTCTTTCCTCCCTGCCGCAAAACTTACAGACCTCCTCAAATCCCATCTCCCCGCCAAATATGTCAAGGGCGCTGCCAATTGTCACATTGAGCCTGCCTTTGCCAAGCTCCTGCAGAAGCTTTAAATCCCTAAAATCCCCAACTCCCCCTGCATATGTGATTGGGACCTTCCCCCAATCCCCTAATAATCTGACTAAGCCCTCCTCTATGCCCTGGGCTTTCCCTTCCACATCCACCGCATGGACCAGGAACTCATCTGCATATTGGGACAGCCTGCCTAATAGGGAAACATTTATGGTCTCCTGCGTAAACCGCTGCCAGCGGTCCGTCATGATATAGTATTCTTTGCCCTGCCTGCGGCAGCTTAGGTCCAATACCAGCCGATTTCTTCCCACTACGGCGGCAAGGCGTTTTAAATTCCCATAATTTACCTCGCCGTCCCGAAACACATAGGAAGTGACAATCACATGGCTTGCCCCCGCGTCCAGGAACGTACCAGCGTTGTCGGCATTGATGCCGCCCCCCACCTGCATGCCGCCGGGATATACATGCAGCGCTTTTACCGCCTGGGCTTTTGTCGCCTCGTAAAATTCGCTTCCAGCAGGGTTCAGCAGGATAATGTGCCCGCCTTTTAGCCCGCGCCTTTGGTATAGCCCGGCAAAAAAAGCCGCATCCTGCCCGGACACAAAATTTTCTGTGGCTTGATTGCCCTCATCCCTAAGGCTGCCTCCGACAATCTGCTTTACCTTCCCATTGTGGATATCTATACACGGTCGAAATTCCATGCCGCCCTCCTTAAAAATCCTATTGCTGCCCTACGGTTATAGGTTTCTTTTCCATAAAAGCCCTATTGCCCCCTACGGTTATAGGTTTCTTTTCCATTATAAGCAAAAACCTGGAATTGCACAACAGAAATCTTTTATTAGCTTTCCTTAATTATTTCAGTAATAAAATTTATAAATAAAAGCTTCCCAATCGTTGACAGTTTTCATCTTTTTTGATAAAATCGTTGGAATAACAAAAAACTTTTAAGAAAGCGAGGAAGAAAAATGGGTACGATTATCGGTGAAGGAATCACATTTGATGATGTATTATTAGTTCCTGCATACTCTGAGGTTACGCCTAATATGGTAGATTTATCTACCTGCCTGACGAAAAAGGTCAAGCTCAACATCCCTATGATGAGTGCAAGCATGGACACTGTTACGGAGCACAGGATGGCAATCGCCATGGCGCGCCAGGGCGGAATCGGCATTATACATAAGAATATGTCCATCGAAGCCCAAGCAGAAGACGTCGACAAAGTAAAACGCTCTGAGAACGGCGTCATTACCGATCCATTTTCTCTTTCCCCGGAACATACATTACAGGATGCAGACAACCTTATGGCTAAGTTCCGCATTTCCGGCGTCCCCATCACTGAAAACGGCAAGCTGGTGGGCATCATCACGAACCGCGATTTAAAATTTGAAGAAGATTTCACCCAGAAGATTAAGCATTCCATGACCTCCGAGAACCTCGTGACCGCCCGTGAAGGCATCACGTTAGAGGAGGCAAAGAAAATCCTTGCCAAGGCAAGGAAAGAAAAGCTCCCTATTGTCGATGGGAACTTCAATTTAAAAGGCCTTATCACGATTAAGGACATTGAGAAGCAGATTAAGTATCCGTTATCCGCCAAGGACGCCCAAGGGCGGCTGCTCTGCGGCGCCGGCGTAGGCATCACCGCAGACATGCGGGAACGCGTGGACGCGCTGGTAAAGGCCAAAGTTGACGTCATTGTCGTGGATTCCGCACACGGGCATTCCCGCAACATCTTGCAGGCTGTCAAACAGATTAAAGCCGCATTCCCTGATTTACAGGTGATTGCCGGCAACGTCGCCACAGGGAGCGCGACCAAAGCCTTGATAGAGGCGGGCGCGGATGCTGTAAAGGTAGGCATCGGGCCTGGTTCCATCTGCACCACGCGTGTAGTGGCAGGAATCGGCGTCCCCCAGGTTACCGCCATCATGAACTGCTACAGTGTTGCTAAGGAATACGGCATCCCCATTATCGCAGACGGCGGCATCAAGTATTCCGGCGACATGACAAAAGCAATCGCTGCCGGGGCAAACGTATGTATGATGGGCAGCATGTTTGCCGGTTGTGACGAGAGCCCGGGAACATTTGAGTTATACCAGGGCAGGAAATACAAGGTTTACCGCGGCATGGGTTCCCTCGCCGCTATGGAAAATGGCTCCAAGGACCGCTATTTCCAGGAGAACGCCCGCAAGCTGGTGCCGGAAGGCGTAGAAGGGCGTGTCGCTTATAAGGGTTCTGTGGAAGATACGGTATTCCAGTTAATTGGCGGGCTGCGTTCCGGCATGGGCTACTGCGGCGCCATCAATATTGAGACATTGAAAAAGACAGGGGAATTTGTGAAGATTTCCGCTGCGTCCCTTAAGGAAAGCCATCCGCATGACATCCATATCACTAAGGAAGCGCCTAATTACAGTATAGATGAATAACGTATGTGCCTCGCGTTACCGTTTTGCGGGCAACGCCCGCAAGCTGCAATAACGGTAACACACCCCTCTGCGAGTGTACATAAATGAGTCCAAGGCCTCATCGCGAGGCCTTGGATTCTTTTTTTCTTTTTTATGGATTGGTAGCATCCTTAGCTGCATTGCCTTTTTTATCTGTTGTGTTGTTTGTATTGTTGGTGTTATTATCTGTATTTCCATTATTGTTTCCGTCGCCGTTTCCGTCCGTCATATCATCTACGCCATTTTCTACATCATTGCCGATATCTTCCACGCCGTCCACGATGTCGTCGCCAACTTCATCCACAATGCCGTCCGCCTTATCATTGGCTTCTCCAGCCGTGTTATTGTTGGTATTGGTATCAGTATTGTTATTGTCGGTATTGTTTCCTGTGTTGTCATTGCCAGTGGCGTTGTTATCTGTGTCATTTGCCCCGTTTCCGGCGCCATTATTGTCCGTGCCGTTTGTCACATCATTCGTTGTATCGTTGTTGTCCGCATTGTCATTATTGCCACAGGCGGTCACACTGCCTAATACCAGGATGAGCAGACAGCCCATCAACACTTTTTTTAACTGTTTCATAATAAAGTCTCCTTTGCAAAAAATTTTCTTGTCTTTATCCATTATGGACAAAATTTTCTAGTTTATACTTATTTTTTTACTTTTTCATCTTAGGCTGGAAGGCCAGGCTTGCCAGATATCCGAAAATTAGTGCCGCAGAGATGCCGACCGCGCTTGCCGTAAAACCTCCCATGAAAATCCCCAAAAAACCGTCAGAGTCGACCGCTTTCTGTATACCTTTCCAGAGCACGTTGCCAAACCCTAATAAGGGGACGCTGGCGCCTGCCCCGGCAAACTCCATAAACGGCTCGTAGAGCTGCACCGCGCCCAAAACCGCGCCGCTGCACACCAGCAGCACCATAATCCTCCCGGGGAGCATTTTTGTCTTTTCCATTAAAATCTGTACCAGCGCACAGATGAGCCCGCCTACCCAAAACGCATTCACATATTCCATATTTTCCCTCCTGATTTTTATATAGATTGACAGCGCCACCGCTGACCGCCCCAAAAGCGGGCCATCAAGCATATTCTATGACAACGCCATGGGCAATGCCCGGCACGCTCTGCCCTTCATTAAAGCTAACCGTAGACAGCAGCGCCCCGGTAGGCACAAAAAGCGCCCGCTTCCATGTCCCCGTCTCCAATTTGGGCAGGATATAAGCGCTCAAAGTCACAGCGGAACAGCCACAGCCGCTGCCTCCCGCATTCGTATTCTGGGATTCACTGTCAAATATCTCTATTCCGCAGTCCATATGCACGCCAGAAATATCAAACCCTTTTTCTTTCATCAGGCCAAAAAGGATTTCCTGCCCTACCGTCCCCAAATCGCCGGTAATGATTTTGTCATAGTCTTCCGGCTTACGCCCAAAGTCTTGCAAATTCTGGCATATGGTGTCACATGCCGCCGGCGCCATCGCCGCTCCCATATTCATCGAGTCCTTCACGCCATAGTCTACGACTTTTCCGGTTGTGATGCCGGTGACGCGCGCCTTGCTCCGCTTTTTGCCAAGCACGAAAGCTCCGCTTCCGGTAACCGTCCAGGTGGCTGATAATGGCCTTTGGTTGGCATACTCCAACGGGAAACGAAACTGTTTTTCCGCACTTGCAAAATGGCTGGAAGTGACGGCTAACACCTGTTCCCCGTAGCCTGCCGCCACTGCCATTGCTGCAAGCGACAAAGACTCCCCTGCTGTCGAGCAGGCCCCATACAGCCCAAATAGCGGGATATTCAGTTCCATTAATCCAAACGTTGTGGCAATATTCTGCCCCAGCAAATCGCCGCCAAAAATATAGCGGATATCTTCTTTCTTAAGCCCTGCCTTGCCGATTGCCATAGTTGCAGCCTCTTTCTGCAGCGCGCTTTCCGCCTCTTCCCAGGTATCCTCGCCAAATTTATCGTCTTCGCCGACCATATCAAACAATCCGCCAAGCGGTCCTGCCCCCTCCTTGGTCCCAACAATGCTGGCGCTGCCCAGAATATAAGGAGCCTCTTCAAACTGAATGCTCTGCTTCCCGATTGTCTGTGACATAATCTTTCCTCCTTCTTAATCGGTATCGGCAGGCGCCTCAATGCAACGCCTGCCACGTCGTCGGAAAGCATTTTTTGAAATGCTTCGCATTTGCTTTCCTCCTATTTAAAAATTATGATTTTTATTGTTCCCAAAAAATATGATTTTACTCAAGAACAAAACGGAGGCTTTGGACAATTTGCTGCGTCGAGCACAGTCGCTTTCGCGACATATTTCCTCTTGTGCGAGTGCGCATACTATTTTTATCTTATAGGAAAGACACTTTCATGCGTTAGCGTGACAAAGTGTTTCCTATAAGGGTTAGGGTGTCAAAAGGTCCATTTTCATTGCAGAGCAAATTTTTTCAAGATTGTGCTACAATATCTTGAGGCGATGCGGCGCATCGTTGATAGATATTGTGGTGCAAGATTGAGG
>CATLBW010000153.1 GCA_949879775.1 uncultured Lachnospiraceae bacterium | reverse complement strand
CTTGGAAGAACAATATGACATTGATGATATTATTTTGAGTGAGTATGGGACCACTGTTGTCGGCCTGGAGATGATGCGTTCTGTCAATGAAGAGAATGCGGAGGAGAGCCGGAGGGTACAGGTTGTCAAATCGGCGATTAGCACCTTATCCTTTTCGGAATTAGAGGCGGTCATCCATATTTTTGACGAGCTGGATGGCAAAGAGGGCATTTTGGTTGCCAGCAAAATTGCAGACCGGGTAGGGATTACCAGAAGCGTGATTGTCAACGCCCTGCGCAAGTTTGAGAGCGCGGGGGTTATTGAATCCCGCTCGTCCGGCATGAAAGGCACATACATAAAGGTGATGAACGATGTGGTTTTTGAAGAAGTGGCTAAATTGAAAAAAGAACATATGAAGGACAATTGAATAGAGGGACGCCCCTTGCTTTGGGGTGGGATTAAATCATTATGGGACAGCCGAACGGAATCGGCGGTGGGAAGAAAATGGAATTTGCAAAAAGTTGCAGGTTCCTTTTTTTACCCTTTTTCTCTTAATTTAGGAAAGACCTTGCCGCGCTAAAGCGTGAAAGTGCCTTCCTATTAAGAGAAAAAATAATATGCGCACTCGCATTTGAGGAAAATATTGCTTCGCAATTGATGCGGGCTTGCCCGCTGTCCTACTCATGGCCGATGGAATCTGCCAGGGTTGGCAAAGGCCGCAGGCATATCTTAAAGGGCATGGGCATATACTTGGAAAAAAGCCCCATGGGAAGCGTTGGGAAAGGATTTCCATATATTCCCGGCGCTGGAAGCTGATACCATGTATTTGTGGCTATATCGACGGCAAAACACAATATCATGTAAAATAAACGAAGAATTTGCAAAAAAAGCTTGCAATATAAGGTCGATTGCGATAATCTATAATAGGATTGGTTCATATGTGGGAAAAGGGAGATGCAAGAGATGAAAGGAGCAATATTATGTTAGCCAGTGGGATTTACGATTACATAGATGTGTTGAATAAGGGTGCGAACGCGGCATGGCTGCGCGAGAGCGCTATCAGCAACAATATTGCGAATGGGGACACGCCGGGATATAAGCGGCAGGACGTGGACTTTGAAGGGATTCTCGAATTTGAGTTAGGGAGGTCCAAGTATAAGTCATTGGACAAGAAGGTCAAGGACGTGAATCTGGGGCATATGGACCATTTGGATGCGGAGATTTATACGGATGCGGAGAATTATTCCTATCGCCTGGACAAGAATAATGTCGACCCGGAGCAGGAATATGCGGAGCTGGCTTCGGTCAGGATCAAATATAACGGGCTGATAGACAGCATGTCGAAAGAATTTGCCAGGATTAAGAGCGTGATTAAGTAGGAGATATATTGCCTTTGCAGGGCCAAGGACGCCGGATAAGGCGAGAAGTATGGAGGTAACGTTATGTCATTGTTTCAGTCATTTAACATCAACACTTCCGGGCTCACCGCGCAGCGGTTTCGGATGGACGTGATTTCTGAGAATGTCGCGAATGTGACGACGACCAGGACGGAAGATGGGACGCCTTACACGAGGAAGATTGTTACGTTTCAGGAGAAACGGACGACGCCTTTTAGCAAGGTCTTGGAAAATACCAGGGAAGCTTTCCTGGGGAATGGGGTGAAGGTAAGCCGTGTGTCGGATGACACGGTAAGCGACTATATCATGAAGTATGAGCCTTCCCATCCGGACGCAGACGAGAACGGATATGTGTCTTACCCAAATGTGAATATTATTACCGAAATGACAAACATGATAGATGCCAGCCGCGCTTACGAAGCGAACCTTACGGCGTTTGAGACCAGTAAGGCCATTGCTTTGAAAGGCTTGGAGCTTGGTAAATAGACAATAGGGAGGCTTTATAAATGGATATTTCAGCATTGGATAATGTGGTTCCGAGTTATCTCACGGATGTTGCTAATTCAGCCAGGCAGGTTGGCGGGGACGACCAGGAATTCAGTGGTATTTTGCAGTCTATGATGAATGTGATAGGGGAGGCGAATGACGCGCATAATGATGCGAAGTCGGCGCAGATGCAGTTTGAGCTTGGCTATGCGAACAATACGCATGAGCTGAACGCGGCGCAGGAGAAAGCGGACATAGCCCTCAACTATACAATTGCTGTCAGGGACAGGATGTTGGAAGCTTACAAAGAGATTATGAACATGCAAGTTTAATTTTGGTGGGAGATGAACATGCAGGAGAGATTAAGGAACATACCCAAACAATTATTGGAATGGTGGAATAAATTTTCAGTAAAACAAAAAACGTTGATAGCGTGTATTTCCCTGGCGGTTATTATTGGCCTGGTAATTGTGGGCAGGATACTGACAACCCCTACCATGGTGCCAATCAGGACTTGTGAGAATACCAAAGAGGCTGGCGAGGTCAAACAGCTTTTGGATGGGGAAAGCATTAAATATGAAGTATCAAGCGATGGCCTGAGTTTTTCTGTAAGGGCACAGGACGAGGCAAACGCGGCGATTCTGCTTGGGCAGAATGGGATTCCGGCCTCCGGCTACGATATTAACAATGTGTTTGAGGGCGGTTTCAGCACCACGGAAGCGGATAAGGGGAAGAAATACCAGCTTTACTTAGAAGAAAGGCTGGCCCGGCAGTTGGAGATGCTGGACACGATAGACGAGGCGACCGTTAAGCTCAGCATGCCGGTAGACGACGGCACGGTGCTGGCGTTAGAGGAAGATACATATGCGGCAGTTACGCTGTCCCTTACGGAGGAGATGGATGAAGAGCGTGCAAGCGGCCTGGCAAAATGGATTGCCACGGCGGTCGGCAATAAAGGGACCGACGATGTATCCATTATGGACAGGGAAGGCAATATGCTGTTTTTGGGAGGCGACACTTCCACTGCCATTGGCGCTGCGAGTGGACAACTTTCTTATAAGACCAAGGCAGAGAATATGGTAAAGGGGCAGGTCAAGGACGTGATTTTGGGCACTGGCGTCTATGACAGCGCATCCATTGGGCTGAACCTGAATATGAGCTTTGATGAGACAGAAGAGACGGACAATAACTATTACACGCCGGAGGGGCAGGAACACGGTCCTGTATCAAGTGAGAGGGTATATGAGAAAGAAGCAGTAGGAGGCGAGGGGGGCACGCCGGGCACAGATACCAATAATGGCGATGACACGACTTACGTGCTGCAGGACGGGGCAACCAGCAGTGAGACGCTTTCCGAGACTGAGAGGCAGTACAACACCAGCCAGCGCGTCACCACGAGGAAAGGCGGTCCGGGGGTTGTTGATTATGATACCTCTTCGATTACAGTAGCGGTGAACCAGAACCGTTATTACAGCGAAGCGGCCCTGCGCGCGAGCGGTGAACTGGATGACATGAGCTTTGACCAATTTGTGGCGGCAAACCGTGAAAAGGTTAAGCTTGACGTAGATCCGGATTTTGTGCAGATGGTAGCGAAAGCGACCGGGTTTTCAGAAGATAATATTGTGATTGTGGCTTATGAAGTGCCGTTTTTTGAGTATGATGGAACTGGGAGCCGGAATGTTATGGACTACCTTCCAATCATTATCGCGGTTATAATAATGCTGATGCTGGGGTATGTGGTATTCCGCAGCACCAGGAAAGAGCAGGTGTTGGTAGAGGAGGAGCCGGAGCTTTCCGTAGAATCCCTGCTGGCGTCTACCAAAGAGGCAGAAGATTCGCTGGAGGACATTGGATTTTCCGAGAAGTCTGAGACGCGTGTCCTGATAGAGAAATTTGTAGATGAGAACCCAGAGGCGGTGGCGTCGCTGCTTAGAAACTGGTTAAACGAGGAGTGGAACTAAGATGGCAAGCTCAGAAGAGTATACAGGCGTTCAAAAAGCGGCGATATTGCTGATTGCATTAGGACCGGAGAAATCAGCCTCAATCTTTAAACATTTAAAGGAAGAAGAAATTGAAGAACTGACTTTGGAAATTGCCAATACCAGAAGCATTTCCCCCCAGACAAAGGAGGATGTGCTCAATGAGTTTTACCAGGTCTGCCTGGCTCAGCAGTACATTGCCGAGGGTGGTATTGGCTATGCAAAGGAACTTTTGGAAAAAGCATTGGGAGAGGAAAAGGCACAGGGCGTTATTTCCAAGCTTACTGCTTCTTTGCAGGTGCGGCCTTTCGAGTTTGTGCGCAAGACAGACCCATCCCAGTTGCTTAACTTCATTCAGGATGAGCATCCGCAGACGATTGCTATGATCCTGTCGTATTTATCCGCGGGGCAGGCGTCTGTGATTATCAGCTCGCTTGTGCCGGAAAAACAGGCGGATGTTGCCAAACGTATCGCTATGATGGATCGGACATCGCCGGATGTGATAAAGGAAGTGGAACGAGTATTGGAACGCAAGCTTTCAGCTTTGGTAAATCAGGATTACACAATTGTCGGCGGCGTCGATGCAATCGTAAATATTTTGAATACGGTAGACCGTGGTACAGAGAAGCATATCATGGAAACGCTTGAGATTGAAGAGCCTGAATTGGCAGATGAGATCCGTAAGAAGATGTTCGTATTTGAGGATATCCTTCTTTTGGACGACCGTGCAATCCAGCGTGTGCTGCGTGACGTAGACAACAATGACCTTGGCGTGGCCTTGAAAGCGGCAAACGAAGACGTGCAGAATGTAATCTTTAAGAATATGTCCAAACGTCTTTCTGCGATGATTAAGGAAGACATGGAATACATGGGGCCTGTGCGAATGAAAGACGTAGAGGAAGCCCAGCAGAAGATTGTCGGCATTATCCGTAAGCTGGAGGATTCCGCAGAGATTGTAATTTCCCGTGGCGGAGGTGATGAGATCGTTGTCTAATTTGTATAAGCAGAGGTATGTATATTCCGATAACTTTTCAAAAAGGGTGATTAATTCCAATGCCAAGATAGCGGAGCGGCTGGAGGAATTGCAGAGAGAGGAACGGATGAAGGCCCAGATCCCCGACCCGCAGGGGATTGCGGATGGATTTATGGTAGGGCTGAACGCGGAAGAAGTGGATGCCGTTCCCAAAGAGCCTGTTATCTCACCGGAAGAAATCCGCAGGATGGCGCAGGAGGAAGCGGACGACCTGCTTGCCGACGCCAGGACACAGGCGGAGATGATTTTGGCGGATGCGGGCGGTCAGGCTGACGCTATCCGTGAGGAGGCGAGGCAGTCCGGATATGAGCAGGGGCATCAGGAAGGCACAGCCAGGGCAGAGGAAGAATTGGCGAAGCTGCGCAGCCAGATGGAAGAGGAAGGGCGGCAGCTTGAGGCTGATTATCGGCAGAAGGTCCAGGAATTGGAGCCTTATTTGGTAGATATTGTTTCCGATGTGTTTGAGAAGGTGTTCCAGGTACAGTTTGCTGATAAGAAAGAGATTTTAATATATCTGATAGAGAAAGTAATCTTAAATGCAGAAGGGACGAAGGAATTCCAGGTTCGGGTGAGCCGTGCGGATTATGATTTCGTGGAAAGCAGGAAAGATGAAATCTCTAACCAAGTCGGGGCGTCTGTCAATATAGAGATTATGGCAGATGCGTCATTGCAGGAGCGCCAGTGCATGATAGAGACAGACTCTGGCGTGTTTGAATGTGGAGTGGATATTCAGCTTGAGAATTTGCTGGGGACATTAAAGTCATTAAGTTTGTGAGGGAAATAATGTGACATATGATTTGGATAAATACCGTCAGTTAGCAGACAAAAATTATTATAGACATTTGGGAAAAGTAGTAAAGATAGTAGGACTTACGATAGAATCTGTGGGACCCAATGCCAAACTCAGTGACTTGTGCCGGATTATTATTGATAAGAACAAGGGCGTTTTTATTATGGCAGAAGTGGTAGGTTTCCGTGACAAGAGGCTGCTTCTGATGCCCTATGAAAGCGTGGAAGGGCTGGGAGTAGGATGTATCGTAGAAAATACGGGACATCCTTTGTCTGTTTGTGTGGGGGATCAAATGCTGGGACATACCTTAGATGGCATGGGAAGACCTACGGATGTGGAATCCCTGACATTGAAGGAAGAGTATCCGGTTGACGCCCCTCCCCCTGACCCGATGGAGAGGGTGATTATTGACGAAGTCCTCCCATTGGGCGTAAAGGCAGTAGACGGGTTGATTACCGTAGGCAAGGGGCAGAGGATTGGCATATTTGCTGGTTCCGGCGTAGGGAAGAGCACCTTGCTTGGCATGTTTGCCAGGAATACCCGTGCAGATATCAATGTGATTGCCCTGATTGGCGAGCGGGGCAGGGAAGTGCGGGAGTTTATTGAGCGGGATATGGGAGAAGAGGGCATGCGCCGTTCTGTGGTGGTTGTGGCGACTTCTGACCGTCCTGCGCTGCTGCGGCGAAATGCGGCAAAAGCGGCGACAGCGATTGCCGAGTATTTCCGGGACCAGGGGAAAGATGTGCTTTTGATGATGGATTCCCTGACACGTTTCTCCATGGCGCAGCGCGAAATTGGCCTGGCTTCCGGCGAGCCTCCAGTTACAAGGGGCTATCCGCCGAGCGTGTATTCTGAGATGCCCAAGCTCCTAGAGCGTGCCGGCAACTCCGACAGAGGCTCCATAACAGGGCTATATACCGTTTTGGTGGATGGGGATGATTTCAATGAGCCGATTACAGATACTGCGAG
>CATLBW010000152.1 GCA_949879775.1 uncultured Lachnospiraceae bacterium | reverse complement strand
AGACAGAAGCGCAAGACCGCAGGGAGACAGAAGCGCAAGACCACAGGGAGACAGAAACGCAAGGTCGCAGGGAGACCGGAATGGCAGGAATTATCAAAATGGTCGTCCAAACCAGAAGAGCCGTTTTGAACAGGAAATCAATAAGCTGAACCAAAACAGCCCGGCTGCCTCTATGGATGAGACAAGGGGAAAAGAGAGCAGGGAGCGGGATAACCGCAAAGGCAACAGCCAGCGTTATGAAAAGGAGCTGATGGGCAAGAAGAAGGAACGGTTTGATAACTTAGAGAAAAAAAGCAGGGGCAAGAAGAACCAGCATCCGGTGCCGCAGCCCCAGAAAAAAGAAGAGGATACGATTAAGAATATTACCCTGCCGGAAAAGATGACGATCAAAGAGTTTGCCGACCGCATGAAAGTGCAGGCGTCCGCGATTATAAAAAAATTGTTTTTACAGGGGCATATTGTGACCGTCAATAATGAGATCGACTTTGCGACAGCGGAAGAGATTGCTTTGGAATTTAACTGTATCTGCGAGATGGAGGAAAAAGTAGACGTTATCGCAGAGCTTCTCAAAGAAGATGAGGAAGACGAGGCTGCAATGGAAAAACGTCCGCCGGTTGTCTGCGTAATGGGGCATGTTGACCATGGCAAGACTTCGCTGTTAGACGCCATCCGTGATACGCATGTGATTGATAAAGAGGCTGGCGGGATTACACAGCATATCGGAGCGTATATGGTGGAATGCAATGGAGAAAAAATCACATTCTTAGACACCCCGGGGCATGAAGCGTTTACCGCCATGCGTATGCGCGGGGCAAACGCTACAGATATCGCAATCCTGGTAGTCGCTGCCGACGACGGCGTGATGCCGCAGACCGTGGAGGCAATCAGCCACGCCAAGGCGGCAGGCGTTGAGATTATCGTAGCAATCAATAAGATAGATAAGCCCAGCGCGAACATTGAGCGTGTGAAGCAGGAGCTTGCGGAACATGAGCTGATTCCGGAAGACTGGGGCGGCAGCACGATATTTGTGCCGGTATCGGCGCACACACATGAAGGGATTGAATCTTTGCTGGAGATGGTCCTCCTGACCGCGGAAGTCAGCGAGCTGAGGGCAAACCCCAAGCGCAATGCGCGCGGCTTGGTCATCGAGGCGCAGCTTGACAAGGGACGCGGCTCTGTAGCGACTGTACTGGTGCAGAAGGGAACGTTGAAAGTGGGGCAGCCCATTGCCTGCGGAAGCTGTTATGGCAAGGTAAGGGCGATGATTGACGATAAGGGAAGACGCGTAAAGGAGGCGTCCCCGTCCACGCCGGTGGAGATATTAGGGTTGAATAATGTGCCAAATGCCGGGGAAGTATTTGTATGTACGGATTCTGAGCGGGAAGCAAAGAGTTTTGCAGACACCTTTATTTCTGAGGGGCGTGAACGGATGCTCGAAGACACAAAATCCAGGATGTCTTTGGACGATTTGTTCTCCCAGATCCAGTCTGGGAACATCAAAGAGCTGCCGATTATCGTGAAAGCGGATGTGCAGGGCTCAGTGGAGGCAGTGAAACAGAGTTTGGTGAAGCTGTCCAATGAAGAAGTCATGGTTAAGGTCATCCATGGCGGCGTGGGGGCTATCAATGAATCAGACGTCAGCCTTGCGTCTGCCTCCAATGCGATTATCATCGGGTTTAACGTCCGCCCGGACGCCACGGCAAAGGCTACAGCGGAGCGCGAAGGGGTGGATATGAGGCTGTACAAGGTTATTTACAACGCGATTGAAGACGTGCAGGCGGCCATGAAGGGAATGCTTGACCCGATCTTCGAGGAAAAGGTGCTTGGGCATGCGGAAATCCGCCAGATTTTCAAGGCGTCCGGCGTGGGCAATATCGCAGGCTCCTACGTGCTGGACGGCACGTTCCAGAGGGGCTGCAAAGTGCGCATTTCCAGAGAAGGGGAGCAAATTTTTGAAGGGGACCTTGCATCTTTGAAGCGTTTTAAGGATGATGTGAAGGAAGTTCGGGCAGGCTATGAATGCGGCCTGGTGTTTGACGGCTTTAATGACATACAAGAGCTTGACGTGGTAGAGGCATACACGATGGTGGAGGTGCCGCGCTAAACAGCATTTTGCATACGGTGGCAAGGCCGCGTATGGGACGCCAAGGCCAAAGGGCGAGGGCTGTGCAGCGAGGTCCAAAGCAGAGAAGGAGTAAAGCAGTATATGAGGAAGAACAGCATTAAGAATACAAGGATCAACGGTGAAGTGCTGCGCGAACTGAGCAATATCATAAGGGGGGAGATCAAGGACCCCAGGATTGCGCCGCTTACCTCAGTGGTATCTGTCGAGGTTGCGCCGGATTTAAAAAGCTGTAAAGCGTATATCAGCGTGCTGGGGGATGAAGGTTCCCAGAAAGACACGCTTGCGGGGTTAAAGAGCGCGGAAGGCTATATCCGCAGGAAACTGGCGCAGAATATTAACTTGAGGAATACGCCGGAAATCCGCTTCATCTTAGACCAGTCGATTGAATATGGCGTGAATATGTCAAAGATGATCGATGATGTGAACCAGCAGGCTAGGGAATAAGTGGCGGCATAGGCTGCCGATTTGAGGCTGTGGTGGTTGAAAACCGTCAGTGAGGAGTGTTCGATTATGAGAGATTTAGCATCTTGCCTGGCACAGGTAAAAACGGTTGCCATTGCAGGCCATGTCAGGCCTGACGGCGACTGCGTAGGTTCCTGCCTGGCAACGTATAATTATATAACGACCTGGTTTCCTAAGATTCAGGCGGATGTTTATCTGGAGCCAATCCCGAATATTTTTAAATTTCTGCACAATGCAGGGCGGATACAAAACCCTGGCAGCAGCGGCAAGGCGTATGATTTGTGCATCGTGCAGGACTGTGGGGATACCGGGCGGCTGGGTGATGCTGTTAAGTATTTTGATACGGCAGCAAAGACTATTTGCATCGACCATCATGTGAGCAATGACAATTTTGCCGATGAGAACTATATTTTCCCGGGAGCAAGCTCGACCTCAGAGTTGGTGTTTGAATTGATGGAAGAGGAGAAAATCACCAAAGAAATTGCGGAATGCATTTACGTAGGGATGGTGCACGATACAGGGGTATTCCAATATTCCTGCACTTCTGCAAAAACGATGAATGTGGCTGGCATTTTGATGGAAAAGGGGATTGATTTCCCCAAAATTGTCGATGAGACATTCTATACGAAAACATATGCGCAGAACCGCATTTTGGGGCAGGCATTGTTAAACAGCAGGCTTTTGTCAGACGGGGCGGTAATTGCCGCCGCGGTAAGCCAGGAGGAGATGGCGCGTTTTGCGGTGCAGCCGAAGCATTTGGACGGCATTGTCAACCAGCTTAGGGTGACAAAGGGCGTGGAGGCGGCGATTTTCCTCTATGAGAATGACGATGGCTCCTGGAAGGTGAGCATGCGTTCCAATGGCAAAGTAAACGTTGCTGAGATTGCCGTGAAATATCAGGGCGGCGGCCATGTGATGGCGGCGGGGGCTGCGATGGAAGGCACTCCCGAATGTATTTTTGAAAAACTTTGCAAGGAGATAGAGAGGCAGGTCCATGGTTAGCGGGATTATCAATGTGTACAAGGAAAAGGGGTTCACCTCCCATGATGTGGTAGCAAAGCTTAGGGGTATTTTTAAGCAAAAAAAGATTGGGCATACCGGGACGTTAGACCCCGATGCGGAGGGGGTGCTTCCCGTTTGCCTTGGCAAGGCTACGAAGGTCTGTGATTTGCTTACAGATAAGGATAAAGAGTACCAAACGGCGCTGCTTTTAGGCAGGGTTACCGATACGCAGGATATTACAGGACGGGTGACAAAAGAATGTCCGGTAACCTGCACGGAGGAGGAAATCAGGGAAATAATTGCCGGGTTTGTAGGCGTTTATCCCCAGGTCCCCCCTATGTATTCCGCGCTCAAGGTAGGTGGCAAAAAGCTTTGTGATTTGGCGCGTGAGGGCAAAGAGGTGGAGCGTAAGCCGCGCAATGTGCAGATTTTTTCCATTGAAGTTATAGAAGCAGCATTGCCAAGGGTGAGTATGCGCGTGCATTGCTCGAAAGGGACTTATATCCGCACTTTATGTCATGATATCGGCGTCAAGGCCGGCTGTGGAGGCTGCATGGAATCACTGCTGCGTACCCGTGTGGCGGATTTTCGCCTGCCAAAGGCCAAGAAGCTTTCGGAGATTGAGGAGCAGGTTGCGGCGGTCCGTGCGCAGCACCCGGGGAAAGAACTGGAAAAGGGAGATTTTGCAGGGCTGATAGAAGATATAGACAGCATATTTATGCAGTATCCCGGCGTATTCGTGAAAGCGGAGGGGACTAAACTGATGTACAATGGCAATCCGCTAAAGCCCCATTGCCTTTCAGGCTGGGAGGATGGATATAAGGGGGAGCGGCTTCGCGTTTACGACGCAAACCAGGTGTTTGCAGGCATTTACCAGTGGGATGGTGCATGTAGGTGCATCCGTCCAATCAAAATATTTTTAGGGTAGTTATTGTTGGGAACGGATTTGGATGGGACAGAAATTATGGAATACATAAGGCAGAGCATGACATTTGAAATAAGCGGGCCCACGGCACTTTCACTGGGGAAGTTTGACGGGCTGCACCGGGGGCATGAGCTTCTGATAGGGTATCTGGCGAGAAAGAAGCGGGAAGAGGACGGTTTAAAATCTGTCATCTTCACGTTTGACATACCGCCGCGGGAACGTGTCAAGGATATCCAGGCGCAGGTGCTTACGACAGGCCCGGAGAAAGAAAGGCTTTTTGCGGGGGCTGGGATTGATTATGTGATTGAGTGCCCGTTCACTAGGCAGGTTATGTGCATGGAGCCAGAAGAATTTATCCATAAAATCGTCACATCATGCCACGTCAGATACATGGCAGTGGGAACTGATTTCCGCTTTGGGTATAAAAGGCGCGGAGATTACCGGATGCTTAAGGAGCTGGCGACGCAATACGGGTATGAGGTAGAGGTAGTGGATAAAATCCAGGACGATGGCAGGGATATCAGCAGCACCTATGTACGGGAGGAAATTATAAAAGGGAATATTGAGAAGGCAAACGGGCTGCTGGGCTATGCGTTTTTTGTGGAGGGGACCGTGCTCCATGGAAGGAAGATGGGCAAAGAGGTATTGGGCATCCCCACGATTAACCTGATACCGCCTGAGGACAAGCTGCTGCCGCCTTTTGGCGTCTATATTACGGAGACGGAATGGAAAGGGAAGCGTTACCAGGGGATTACAAATGTCGGCTGTAAGCCTACGGTGGAAGGGGACAACCCGGTTGGCGTGGAGACGCATTTGTTTGGCATGTCAGGGAATTTATATGGAGAGAAGGTGCGTGTCAGTTTTTTAAGGCATGTGAGGGAGGAACAGAGATTTCCGTCATTGGGGACCTTAAAGGAACAGATGCAGCGCGATATAGCGTACGGCAAAGCTTATTTTATGCACAGCCCCATGCAGGAAGCCTGCCGCTAAGGCGGTGCATGGGGCACGCGGCGAGTAGGGAAATTTTCCCTGCTCGATTAACAAGGGAAAAGGAGTTCGAAAGAACTAAAGGGTGAATATCATGGAATTGATAGTGGATTTGTTAGGTGGTCTGGGGCTGTTTTTGTTTGGCATGAACTTTATGAGCCAGGGCCTGCAGAAAGCGGCAGGCGCAAGACTCCGTTCTATTTTGGAAGCCATGACGAAGAATAAGGTGATAGCAGTGCTTTTTGGCGCGCTGTTTACGGCGATTATACAGTCTTCCGGCGCCACGACCGTTATGGTGGTAAGTTTTGTAAACACAGGGATTATGAGCCTGGCGCAGTCCGTGGGGATTATCTTTGGTGCCAATATCGGTACGACCATTACCTCTCAGTTGGTCGCTTTTAACCTGACGGGCATCGCGCCTTTTATCTTATTTGTGGGGGCTGTGTTTGTAATGTTTGGCAAGAAGCCTATGCTCAAGAAAGTGGGGGAGGTGCTCTTAGGGTTTGGAGCCTTGTTTATGGGGATTAGCCTGATGAAGGACGCTATGTCGGATTTAAAGAATTATCAAGCGGTGATGGACGCCCTGGGAAGCATGGATAACCCGATTGTGGGGATATTATTCGGGACAGCGATTACAGTTGTTGTCCAAAGCTCTTCGGTAACGGTCAGCATCCTGCTTCTGATGGCAAGCCAGGGGCTGGTCGACCTGCCGGTCTGCTTTTATGTGATCCTTGGCTGTAACATCGGCTCCTGCACACCGGCGGTGCTGGCAAGCCTGAATGCCAAGAAAGACGCCAAATGCGCCGCTTACATCCATGTGATGTTCAATGTGCTGGGCATGGTAATTATCGGGATTCTGCTGGCATTTGGCATGGATTATTTTGAAGGGTTCATCCTTCGTGTGTCCGGTGCGGACGTGGGGCGCTGCGTGGCAAACGCGGATACCTTTTTTAAGATTTTCCAGACCATCATCTTTGTGCCGTTATCCGCGCAGTTTGGGTCAATGCGCCGCCAGTTGGTACCGGGAGAGGACCAGGAGGAGAAGGAATACCAGCTCCTATATATTGGGAAACAAAATATTTTCTCGCCATCCACAGCAGTCGTGGAGACAACGCAGGAGATTGAGCGCATGG
>CATLBW010000151.1 GCA_949879775.1 uncultured Lachnospiraceae bacterium | reverse complement strand
GTCTATTCGCTCATCTGCTACGTTAGATTTTCTAGCCGTAGCCACCGCTACGCCGTCGAAAATCTGCCTTGCAGAGGAGCGAATATTCTGCGTAGTTTTGCCAGATATGAATGATACAGCACACTAGGGGCGTCCGCCCCAATGATACTGCCCACGTTTCAACAGCGCTAATTCCCTCTTGGAACTGTGGGCAGTATATTTTATTGCAGCAAGAAGCAGCGCCACCCCTGCCAGGGCCCCGGCAAAGCACCCGACCTTCCCGGAATGGTAAGCGCCCTCCCCCATCTTATAAAGAAATGGCTGTGAAAACAACAGGGAGATAAGCAGCGGCGGCAAAAAACGCATGCGGTCCTTAAACAGGAACAGGCGGTATTCTTCTGCTGCGGTAACCCCTACCATAAAAAGGCTTTTTTGCAGCCGTCTGTTTTCTTCCTGCTCCGCCATAATGCCAAAATGAATCAACAAATACGCTGCCATGAGCATAAGCGCTTCTAGAAAAGACATCAGAAAGACGTTAAACCTCCCGGACTGGCTGGCAACCTGGAACTGCTCTATCTTCGAGTCTGCGCAAAAATCCCATTGCTCCTCCTGGTTAAGCCCATTTGCCTCCTTTAAGAGCGATTGGAGCGCTGAAATTCCAGCCGATGATTCTTGCCAGTTTTGCAGCCGAAATAAATGCATCTTCCCAAACCAATAATTGCCATTTGATTTGATCAGCTCAAAATCTGCATCATTTAATATCAAGTTATAATCTGCAAGCCCTGGGCTTTTATTGAACAATACCCTGATATCACTCCCACAAGACTGCAGTTCCAACAACGCCTGCTTCCCTTTGGCCTGGCGCAGGTTTCCAATACCCAATTTTAAATGGACACGAGGCGTTTCTAACATTTCATACCCATACCCATCCTCCACTTCAAACTGGAATAAGCTGAGGAATTTCCCGGCAGAGACCTTATAATGGCTCCCCAGCTTTTCATTAATCTCTGATACCGGGAAGTAATTAAATGCGTTGTCCCTCACAAAAGGAATCTGTTTTTCCTCTGTCACCAAAACATTATGCCCAGACAGGACCTCCAAAAGCTCATCCCCTGAAATCTTGTTTTTCCCAAAAATCTCAGAATAAGCCAAATCGTATGGGCAATAATTTTCCACATCACGTAAAACTGAGGACTGGAACACCACGCAAAAACTTACCAGAAAACACACAGACCCAACCAGCAAGGCAGACAGGCAATAACGGGCTGCCCATCCTTGCTTATGGCGGGCAAGCAGGGAAAATTCCAGCACATGTTTCCTTGCATAACCGGGAAAATGTTTCTTCATCCAGGAATACGCCCTGCCTTTGCGCTCTGCCTGGTAAGGCGCTAACAGCAGCAAACGTATGCGCCTGCCCATAAGCCGAACAACCAGAAACGCCACCGTAAGCCCCAGCGCCGCCACATAAAGCAGCGTTGTAACGATATAGGCTTGGCAGGGAACCACCCATTGCAGTGATGTCAGCCCAATCACGTTTGAAACAATCCCATAAAATACCATCGACAAAAACGTCCCCAGGGCAAGGGACGCAGCCAAGGCAAGGACCCCCAGCGCCATTGCCTCTCCAAGCAGACGCTTCCATGCCGTCCCCCGGCTCATCCCCAGGCAGAATAAAACGCCATACTCCCGCTGTCTTGAGGAAAGGAACACCGTATAGGAATAAGGAACAACCATCAGCAAGAAAACTGCTGAAAGGACACTTGGGAAAATGATATTGCTGCTTATCATGGAATCCACCGCCTGCCCCTCCATCAAAGACGGATTTGTAAACATAGAGGCAAAGCAGAAAAACACGGTTGCCGCAAACAAACAGCATAGGAAATACAGGCGGTGCCTGGCAAAATCCTTGCGAAACATCTTCAAGGAAACCTCAAAAAAGCTCATCTTCCACACCTCCCTCCTGTAAACGGAGGACGCGATGGCAAACAGAAGCAACATGCTTGTCATGGGTGACAAGCAGGATGCTTGTCCCTGTCTTTCGGTTCAGTTCCAGCATACACCGCAAAATATGCCCGGCAGTTTCCCTATCCAAGTTCCCCGTAGGCTCATCCGCAAAAATAATATTGGGGCCTTGTACGAAAGCCCGGGCAATGGCAACCCTTTGCTTCTGCCCCCCGGACAGCTCCGTAATACTCCTGTCTTCCAACCCCTCGATTCCTGCCATCTCCAAAACCTCCTTCAGCCGGCATGCCTGCTCCTCCCCATCCCGCTTATCCAAAATCATCGGCAGCAAAATGTTTTCCCCCACTGAAAGGCTTTCTAACAATTGGAAATCCTGGAACACCATGCCAAAATGCCTCCTGCGGAACAATGCAAGCTCTTCTTTCGTAAACGCCGACAAATCCTTGCCATTTACCAAGATTTCCCCGGCATCCGGCATATCTATCCCGCTCAGGTTGTGCAGCAGCGTGGTTTTGCCACTGCCGGAAGCTCCCATAATAGCAACCATCTCCCCTCTTTTTACCTGCATTGACAGATCCTGCAGCACTTCTACTTTCTTCCCCCTGGCATAGTAATTTTTAAAAAGATGCCTTGCCTCTAATGCATACATAACAACCCTCCTGCTATTAATAGAAAACGGCAAATGCTTTTGTCGTACGGCATATTGATTTCAACTGTGAAACGTGTATAATTAAGTAAAAAGGAGCCTTAGATGAACGTCATAGGAATCATTGCAGAATACAATCCCTTCCACCGGGGGCACGAATACCAGATACAGCGATTAAAGGAGCTTTGCGGCACAGATTACGTGATTGCCGCCATGAGCGGCAATTTTGTCCAGCGGGGCGCGCCTTCCCTGATGGATAAATACAGCCGTGCCAAAATGGCGCTTAGCTGCGGGGCAGACTTGGTCTTAGAGCTTCCAACGCTATTTGCTACCGCAAGCGCAGAATATTTCGCCAAAGGCGCCGTTGCCCTGCTAAACAGCGCCGGGGTCGTCACACACCTTGGCTTCGGCACAGAGACGGGCAATTGGAAGCTGTTGTCAGCGCTTGCCGCCATCCTCGCAAAAGAACCCAAATTTTACCAAGAACAGCTCCGCCAGGAATTACGGGCAGGGGCTGCTTTCCCCGCCGCCCGCGCTGCCGCACTGCAGCATTATATCCACGCCAATGATGCCCAGGCTTTACAGCATGGCGCCGGAAATTGGGCGGCGCTGCATGAAGAGATAGAAAAAGCCCTCTCCTCCCCTAATAACATCCTGGCATTGGAATACTTACAGGCCCTGGACGCCTGCGGCTCGTCCATGGCCCCAGTCCCAGTCCTCCGAAACGGCAGGGGCTACCATGACACAACTGTTGCAGAAGATTTCTGCTCAGCTTCAGCAATCCGCTCCTGCCTGAAAGAGAAATTCCCCCAACAAACACCCGCAATGACGTACATTTACTCCCAAAATGGCAGCCTCCCTCTCCCGGAAACTGCCATGCCCAAACCAGCTTATGATATTTTAGCCCATTACCCCCACCCTTTTCTGTTTGAAGATGATTTATCCGCACTGCTCCACTATGAATTGCTTACAAACGACAAAGAACTGCTTGCCGCTTGGGGAGACAGCTCGCCGGATATTGCCAGCCGGCTGTTGGCGGGGCGGAACTGTTTTACCAACTGGAGCGGTTTTATCCAGCATATTAAGACAAAAAATATCACTTATTCCCGGCTTAGCCGCCTATTTACACATATGCTCCTGCATATCCGGCAAGAAGACTTGCAGACATTTACTGCCCCCGCTTACCTGCGGGTCCTTGGTTTTCGCAAAGCGGCTGCTCCGTTGCTTTCCGCCATAAAATCCCACAGCAGCCTCCCGCTTATCACAAACGCGAAAAACGCAGAACGCAGCCTCCCACCCGAAGCGCTGCGGCTGTGGCAGCTTGATATGCGAAGCACGGACCTTTACCGCCTATGCCTCACTGCAAAAGGGGATAATACAATGAAAAATGATTACAGGCAGCCGCTTATCTGCCTGTAACCATCCAAAATCCATAGTAAACCCTCCGGGGGATGCGCACGATTTTTGTAAGGAAATCCTGCGTTAAAACGCAGCCAAAATCGGCGCAGCCAAAAACAAAGCACCAAAAAGCTTTGTCTTTGGCTATAGCTGCATACCTACGCCAAATATTTACAGCCCCCCATCAATGGTGGAACAGACGTATGCCGGTAAAGCACATTGCCATATTGTACTTATTGCAGGTATCAATTACATTGTCATCCCGGATAGACCCGCCCGGTTCCGCCACATAGGAGACGCCGCTTTTGTGGGCGCGCTCAATATTGTCGCCGAATGGGAAGAATGCGTCGGAACCTAATGCTACGCCGCTCATCTGATCCAACCAGGCACGCTTCTCCTCCCTGGTAAATACTTCCGGCTTCACCTTAAAAATCTTCTGCCAGGCCCCTTCCGCCAAAACGTCCATGTAATCCTCACCAATATAGAGGTCAATCGAATTGTCACGGTCCGCACGCCCGATGCCCTCAACAAACTGTAAGCCCAGTACCTTCGGCGACTGGCGCAGGAACCAATTATCCGCTTTCTGCCCGGCAAGCCTGGTGCAGTGGATTCTGGACTGCTGCCCGGCGCCAATGCCGATTGCCTGCCCGCCTTTGGCATAGCAGACAGAATTAGACTGTGTGTACTTGAGCGTAATCATGGCGATTGCCAAGTCAATCTTGGCTGATTGTGGTATCTCTTTATTCTGTGTGACAATATTTGCAAAAAAACCTTCATCTATCTTTAGCTCATTCCTGCCTTGCTCAAAAGTTATGCCGAACACTTCTTTGTGCTCTACTGGCGTCGGCACATAATCTGCATCAATCTCAATTACGTTATAATTGCCCTTTTTCTTTGCCTTTAAAATTTCCAATGCCTCCGGCTCATACCCCGGCGCGATAACGCCGTCGGAAACCTCTCGCTTGATAATCTTTGCTGTCGCCACATCACAGACGTCAGACAGGGAGATAAAATCTCCAAAAGAAGACATCCGGTCCGCACCCCTGGCCCTCGCATAGGCATTGGCAAGCGGCGTGAATTCCACATCCATGTCATCCACCCAGTATATCTTCTTCTCCACATCTGTCAGTGGAAGCCCTACTGCCGCCCCCGCAGGCGAAACATGCTTAAATGAAGTGGCCGCTGCCAACCCGGTAGCTGCTTTTAACTCTTTTACTAACTGCCAGCCGTTAAACGCATCCAGGAAATTGATATAGCCTGGCTTGCCGTTCAAAACCTTAATTGGCAGCTCACCGTCTTCCATATAAATCCTGGAAGGTTTTTGGTTAGGGTTACATCCATATTTCAATTCCAATTCGTGCATAAATGCCTCCTGATTCTTGTATAATGGTCCACAGTTGATTATCATCTGCAGTGGAAATTTATTTATGTTTGTTGACTATGCGCGTCTCATAGGAACCGCTCTCAATTTCAATAAAACGCACAAACAGCGAAACCTTATTCTCTTCATTCAGGCTCCCCCATATCATTTCCGTAAATTCATCAATGCCGCTGTCAATCCCTACCAGCTTAGGCTCCCCCTCAAAGCTCGGCAGCGGGTCCCCGTCTCCCATATAGGTATGGATAAAATGCCCCTCGCCGCACATCGGGTTCTCGTAAGCAAACGTATAGCGGTTACAAGCCTCTGGGCTGCCATTATTGCTCTTTAAAATAGACATCGCATAATTGTAAGCGCCATTCTCCACATGCATAATGCCGGAAATCCGCGGGGTATAATTAGGCGCGTCCGGCTCAAACTCCCGGGTCCGCAATGCCTGTTCAAATGTCTGCTGCTTGTCCATTAATTCATAAACCGTGTCTGTCTGGTCGCCATTCGTCACTATGGTCTTATTCCCCAGCACTCGCACCGGCGCATAAATAATCAGGCTGGGGTCGCTCAATTTTGATTCATCAAACGCCTGTGTCCGGATGCCTTCCCCTTCCTGCACAAAAATACGGTTCCTGCTATTCTCACTTCTTCCCATAATGAAATAAGCAGTCACCGCATGCTTCCCATCCCCGGACTTACCAATTACAATTCCTCTGCCGGGATATGGGTTCCCTTTCAACTCTGCCTGCAATGATAATCTCTCCACTAGACTTCCTCCTTATAATAACTGCCTGCGAGAACTATTTTTAAGCTCCCCCAGGCAGGTTTCTTCCCGTAAGCAATCTACCCACAGGGTACTTAGGAATCCATACTGTGGGTATGTATGGATACTTTACAGATAATCGCAAAATGAACTGCATATATTACTGCTGCTCTTTCTGCGCAATCTTCTCTTTCCTCTCATCCAAAAGGGCGTCAATCGCGCCTACCAGCTTACCAATCTCAGGCTTCGTCAACTGCGCGTCAGCGCCCAGCATCTCACCTTTATGGCGCATTTCCTCGTTCACCAGGGACGAGAAAATGACAACTGGGATATGCTTTAATTCGTCATCCTCTTTTACTAACTTTGTCAGGCGGTGCCCATCCATCAAAGGCATCTCTATATCTGTCATGATCATATGTACCTTTTCGTCTAAGTCGCCCTCTTTCTGGAACTCGCAAAGCTTATCCCAAGCTTCCTGCCCGTTGCTGTTGACAATCAGCTTCGTATATCCCGCTTTCTTGAGGCAGTCGGTAA
>CATLBW010000150.1 GCA_949879775.1 uncultured Lachnospiraceae bacterium | reverse complement strand
ACCGGCCCTAAAACTGCCGTAATCACAAATGAAATCAAAACCGGAATTATCACTGTCTGCGCCATTTTCACTACACCTCTTCATCTCTGCGGCATTTTGCCACCGTTTTTCACAATTGTCCTGTTGCCTGCGCGGCCAAGCCGCGCCTTTTACGATTGTCCTGCTGCGCGCAAGCCTGCCGTATTTCACTGTCCGTCCTCTTCCTCGCTGTCCTTTGCAGGCGTCGGCTGCCTCTCGATGCCAAGATACGGCAGGATATTCGTAAATATTTCCTGCACCACCGGGGCTGCAATCGTCCCGCCATAATAAATCCCCTGTGGGTTATTGATAATGCAAAGGGCAAGGACCTGCGGGTCCTCGGCGGGGGCAAACCCTAAGAACGAGGAAATATATTTATTGGCGCTTCGCGGAAGCGTCTGCGAAGTAGCCGTCTTCCCCCCGATAGCATATCCTTCAATTTTGGCGTTCTTGCCGCTCCCCTCTGACACCACCTTTTCCAGGACGCTGCGCAGGACCTTGGAGGTTTCCTCACTGACGATGCCCTCTGTAACATCGTAATGTAAATTCTTGACAAGCTCTCCCTGGTCATTCCTTACGGAAACGCCAAAATGCGGCGTTATCCTATTCCCCCCATTAATTAAGGAAGAAACTGTTGTCACCAACTGGATTGGCGTAATCTGGAAAGACTGTCCAAACGACACGGTAGCCAGCTCCACCGGACCTACATTTTTCTTGTCATGCATAATGGTTGCCGCCTCGCCAGGAAGGTCAATGTCCGTACGCGTAAGCAGCCCAAACTGTTTGAAATATTTATAAAAATTGTCTGTCCCCAGACGCATTCCCAACTCAATAAATACCGGGTTGCAGGAATTCATGATTCCCTGGGTAAAAGTCTCCGCCCCATGCCCCACACGCTTATGGCAGTGAATCCTGCGATCCTCCACCATTTTATAGCCCGGGCAGAAGAAATTATCATTTAAGCTCACCACCCCTTCCTCAAAAGCGGCTGAAGCGGTAATGATCTTAAACACAGAACCCGGCTCATAGGTATCGCTGATACACTGGTTACGCCACATCTGGTTCAATTGCTCCTGCGAAGCCTCTCCCTGTCCGCCGCTGCCTCCCCCGGCCCCTTTGATACCATCTTCCCCAGCCGGTGATCCGTCGTCTGAGGTTACCAGGGAAAACGGCTCGTTTAAATGAAACTCCGGAACATTTACCATTGCCATAATCTCGCCGTTTTGGGGGTTCATGACAATAACCGACACACTGTCCGCAGATTTCGCTTCCATAACCTTCTTCGCTGCCTGCTCGCAGTACAATTGGATATTGTAGTCCAGGCTAATATGGAGGTTATTGCCGTCCACAGGCTCCTGCCTGCGCTCCCCGGCATTTTCAATTTCCACGCCCCTGGCGTCCGTCATGGTAAGTATCTTCCCATTGCTCCCCTTTAGGTAGTCCTCGTAAATAACCTCCAGGCCGATGATGCCCTGGTTATCCCCTCCTGTAAAGCCCAAAACCTTGGAGGCTAACGTATCATATGGGTAATAACGCTTGTAATCCTCATCCACCTTCACGCCGGCAAGCCGGTAGTCCCGGATCTTATCACCGGTTTCTTTGTCCACATTGGACTTGACCCTTTCAATAGAGCTTACTTTCTCTACGCGTTTCCTGACTGCCCCCTCTTCCATGCCAAGCTCCCTGGACAATACCTCAATTACTTTCTCCGGGTCTTCTAACTGGCTGTGGATGACTGAAATCGTGCAGACCGTACGGTTGGTCGCAAGCACCGTCCCGGTGGCGTCAATAATCTTTCCCCGCGCCGCTTTGATGTCACGCTCCCTCTCATGCAGGTCTTCCGCTTTCTTCCCATAATATTCGGAACAGTACACCATCAGATAGACCAGCCTCCCGGCCATCAGTACAAGGATCAGCGACACAGCCGTAAAAATTATCAATATTTTCTTGCGGTTATACGTTTTATTGCGGACCATCTATAAACCTCATAAAAACTGTTATTACAATCTATTACTTTTTTCATGAGGTTATGTACGATTATCTTAAATCCTTTGATGCAGCTTGGGGTTACGGGTATTCTTCCGGCGTCATCCCGTCCAACAAATCTTCCGGTTCCGGCGAAGTGCCATCCCCACCATTTGGCATAGCGTTCGGCGTACCCTCTGTCGGATGTTCATCACCAGCTTCCTCGCCTCCTGGCTGCCCTTCCGGACTTGCCCCTTCGCCTCCTGGCTGCCCTTCCGGACCTGCCCCTTCGCCTCCTGGCTGTCCTTCCGGGCCTGTTTGCGGCGCATTATCCTGGCCACCATCTCCCGCATCCCCCTGCGCGCCTGTTTCCGGCGCGTTATCCTGGCCGCCGTCTCCCGCACCACCCTGTGGACCGGCTCCCGCGCCATCCTGTTGGCTCCCTGTTTCCGGCAAACCCTTATCCGGCGTTTCCGTCTCCTCATCAGGGAAAATATTCATATAAGGAAAAAGCTCTTCAAAAATTTTCTTGGCAAGCGCCGTTGCCAGCGCACTGCTCTGGTCATCCTCCGCAACATTTGCCTCGTCAATCACGACGTATACCAACACCCGTGGTTCTTCAACAGGCGCAAACCCAATGAACGAGACGACGTATTTCTTATCCTCCCGGTTCCCTTTCTGGGCGGTCCCTGTCTTGCCGCCCATGGAATACCCTGGCACTTTGGCGCTCTTTCCAGTCCCCTCAGATACCGTTTTATAAAGATAGCCTTTCAGCGTGTCGCTGGTTTGCTTGGAAACCGTCTGCTTAAGAGGCGACGTCTCTATATTCTCTACGGTATTTCCATTCTCATCAAGTATCCTTTGCACCAGATGAGGCTGATAATAATAACCACCATTAATTAAGGAAGCAAACGCGCTTGCAAGCTGCACCACCGTAACATTAAAATTCTGCCCAAAAGCATTGGTTGCCAGGGAGGTCATATTGGTATTTTCCTCCGTATAAATCAAGCTGTCCGTCCTGGCTTCCCCTGGCAAATCAATGTTGGTCTTTAGCCCAAAGTTAAAAATGTTCTGGTATTTATAATAATCCTCTTTGCCGATATCTATCGCCATCTGCATCAACGCATCGTTGCAGGAATCCATCAAGGCTTTTTCAACTGTTTCCGTGCCATGTCCCGAACGGTTGATACATTTAATATCATGCCCTCCTATTTTCTCCACGCCATCACATTCATACGTCTCCTTTAGCTTGCCTGTTTCCAGCCCTGCCGCCACAGTAAATGGTTTCGCCGTAGACCCAGGCTCATATGTGTATGTGATGCAAAAATTCTGCCACATGGCGTTGAGTTTTTTCAGCCTCTTTTTCTCTGAAAATTTGTCCACTTTCTCTTGGGGGAAATACCGCGTCAAATCCCACGGCTCATTCAGGTCATATGTATAATTATCTGACATTCCCAGAATTTCGCCATTTTGCGGGTTCATGACAAGCACTCCTGTGTGCTGGCTTCCCTCGCCTGTTACTTCCTCATTCCTGTGCTGCTCCTGGAACTGCTCAATGTTCTGCTCGATGATCCTTTGGATGTTCGAATCCAGCGTCGTAACAAGGCTGTTCCCATTAATAGGCTCCTTCGTTGTCTTTTCCAGATTATTGTCTGAATTTAAATAACCATACTGCCTGCCGTCAATCCCATTCAGGGTATCGTTATAGTAGTCCTCCAGGCCCCCAATCCCCTCATTGCCGGACGTGGTAAAACCCAGCACTTTGCTGGCAAGCGTACTGTATGGGTATTTCCTCTTATACTCTTTTTCAAACCACACGCCTTGTATATTAGGGTTTACTTTCTTGCCCTTTTTATTCTTCTTGGCCTGTAATTCCAAAAAAGGCTCTATATCCTCATAGGGCAGCTTCTTTCGCAATACAAAGTAGCGGCTGTCCGCCTGCTCCGTGAGCGCCGCCTTAACCTCCTCTTGCGTAATATCCGGAAAACATTGCGTCAATGCCTTCAAGGTAGGCTCCATGTACTTTTCTTTATCATCGTTGATGAGCTTACAGTCCAAAACAATATTATACACATCCACATTGGTCGCCAGGACAGTTCCTTTGGCGTCAAGAATCTCCCCCCGTTGATAAGGGATACTCTGGCTCCCATAACTTTGCTGTCCCAACACCTGTTTCTCATATTCCTCTCCTTTTACCTGGTCAATGTAAACCAGCCTTCCGATAAGCCCTGTGGATAAGGCCGCAATTATGGAGAATACAACGAACAGTTTCTTCTTCATTGATGGTGAAAACCTGGCTGTTTTCCTTTTTCTTCTTTTTCCCTGTCTTCGATTACCCAATGCCCGTTTCACCTTTCCGGAATGTCTTCATACTGATTCATGTAGTCGTCTTCTTCCACTTCAAAATACTCAATCTGCTCTTTCTGCGGATATACCATGCCAAGCTCATCCATCGCCCGCTGCCTGATATTCTCCAAATCCACGGAATTGCTGATTTTCTTCTGTGCGGCGTCATTGTCGTTTTTCAGGTCCAAAAGCTCACTCTCCAGCGCCGCCACATTCTGTACGCGTTTGTTAAGGTCCGCCTGCAATTGCAGATAGCAGACGAACACCATCACCATCATCGCCATAGTTGCTGTCAAGAACAACACATAGCCAGGGCTAATCTGAAGCGCCCGCTCCCTGTTCCTCTGGGCAACAGCCCTGGTACGGCGCTCACGTTTCCTCTGTTCCTGCTCTTCTTCCTGCCGCTCAACATACTCCTGATGTACCTGTTCCTTGCGCTGTGCGGCCTGCCTTGAAAGCTCCCTTGCAGTATTTCCATCTATATATGTCCTATTATCATCCCAGTATTGCAAATCCTTCTGCTGTCTCATAATCTCGTCTCCTAACTCTGATTTCTTTATATCCGCTCAAACACCCTGAGCTTTGCGCTTTTCGCGCGGGGATTACACTCAATTTCCTCCTCTGAAGGTACTGTCGGCTTCCTCGTTACAACCTTACCCAACGGTTTCCTGCCGCACACACATACCGGGAAATCACTCGGACATGTACCTGGGTTCTCACTTTTCTTATAAATGTTCTTTACAATCCTGTCCTCTAAAGAATGGAAGGTAATTATGCAGATCCTTCCACCGGGATTCAACAGACGTATCATTCCTTCTACTGAATCCTGCAGTACCTCCAGCTCATGGTTAAGCTCAATCCTTATCGCCTGGAAGGTACGTTTTGCCGGATGTCCTCCATTTATCCGTACTTTTGCCGGGATTGCCGCCTTGATGATCCCGACCAATTCACCTGTTGTCTCAATTTCTTTTTCCGCTCTCGCCGCCACAATGTGTTTGGCGATGTTTTTTGCAAATTTATCTTCTCCGTAATCACGGATGACACGGTACAGCTCCTGCTCGCTGTATGTATTCACCAACTCCTTCGCAGTAAAACGCTGACGTTTATCCATCCTCATATCTAAGGGTGCATCCTCCACCCGATAAGTAAATCCGCGGGTGGGATCATCCAATTGATAGGAAGATACCCCTAAATCCAGCACAATCCCATCCACTTTGTCAATTCCAGCCTCAGCTAGGGCTTCCTTCATTTCACAATAGTTGCCCCTGATGATCTGTACTCTGTCCCCAAACTCTGATAAGCGCCTAGCTGCCGCCCTGATGGCGTCCTCGTCCTGGTCTATCCCAATAAGCTGTCCCTTTTGCGCCAGATGCCCGCACACTTCATAGGCATGTCCGCCGCCGCCCAGCGTCCCATCCACATAGGTTCCGTTTGGCCTGATATGCAAGCTCTCAATTGTCTCTTTCAAAAGCACTGACTTATGCTTGAATTCCATTGCTCTCCCCTTCCCCTATGTGATTATATCACTAATCCCAGGCTCGCCATATGCTCTGCTATCTCCTCCACGTCATCATCTTCACTGGTCGCCAGCCACCTGTCTTTGCTCCAGATTTCAATGTGGTTTACCACGCCAGCCAGTATAATTTCTTTCTCAATGCCTGCAAATTCGCGCAAAACCGCTGGAAGGAGCACACGCCCCTGCTTGTCCACTTCGCAGGTTGTCGCCCCTGCAAAAAAGAACCTTGCAAATTTACGGGCTTCTTTGGAAAATTGTGATACTTCACGGAATTTGGTCTCAATAATCTTCCATTCATCTGAGGAATACACAAACAAGCATCCATCCAGTCCCTTTGTCACCACAAATTCATCTCCCAACTGGTCTCTGAACTTGGAGGGAACTATCAGCCTGCCCTTTGCATCAACTGTGTGATTATATTCTCCCATGAACATCTGCATCACCTTCTGACTCAGGGGTTGTGGATGGATAACTGCACGTTATCCACATTTTTATCCACTTATCAACCACTTTATTCCATTCTTTACCACTTTCCTCCACTTTCATTCCATTCTAGCTTATTAGGGAGAAAAATGCAAGAGCAATTTACTTTTGCGTATCCTCATTTCGTGAATTGGGTCCCCTTATTTACAGAACTGCACATGAATGGCAAAAGGTCCTGCTGGCTGAGGCAGCATAGGCATCTTGCACAAAAAACGCCTGGAAACCTAGCTTTCCATAGCGCTTTTTATGTGCAAAGTGTCTTTTCTATATAAAAAAGTGTCTTCGACACTTCAACCCCCTAGCCCCCATTCATGGGGGAATTAAGGGTTTCTTTTTGTTTCTTTTTCTTTTATAATGGTCTTATGAGCATACTACAGGATATTTTTAAAGACCA